>NZ_JBFTKG010000002.1:114159-353371 GCF_056395825.1 Arthrobacter sp. 05T47
CCCCCCCCCCCCACGGCCATCTCCGGCAAGCCACAGGTAGAAAGGCGCCCCTATGTCCACGACAAAAGAACGGGGGGCCGTCGCCGTGGAGTTCGCACTCCTGGCTCCGGTTCTTGTCATGCTGCTGCTGGGCATCATGGAATTTGGCCGTGCCTACAACGTGCAGATTTCGCTCTCCAGCGCAGCCCGCGAGGGCGTCCGCGTGATGGCAATTGGCAACGACACCGCGGCCGCGCGTACTGCGGCTAAGAACGTGGCCACGGCTCTGAAGCCCACCTTGACGGACGCCAATATCACCGTCAGTCCAGCCACGTGTTCCACCGGAGTGCAAGTGACTTTTACGATCACCTACACCCTCTCCACGATGACAGGCATAGCCGGGCCCTTCCCGATGCAAGGCAAGGGAGTGATGGTATGCGGCGGCTAGGCAAGGTGAGCGCGGATAGAAACGGCGAGCGCGGCGCGGTCAGCGTGCTGGTCGCGATCCTAGTGGTGGTCCTCTTGGGTTTCGCAGCCCTCGCCGTCGACACGGGGGTCCTCTATGCAGAACGGACCCAGTTGCGTAACGGGGCCGATGCCGCGGCCATTGCCATTGCCCAGAAATGTGCCCGCGACATCAACGACGCCGACTGCTCCACCACTTCCACACTCGCCCGAAGCCTCGCCAACGGCAACGCCGGCGACGGCGCGAGCAACATCGCTGACCTCGTCCTGGACAAAACCGCCCGCACGGTGAAAGTCACGGTGGGGGCCCAGGAAGCAGGTAAGACGCCCAACAGGGTTTCCCTCTTCTTCGCCCGTGCCCTGGGTTTTTCAAGCGCGGAAGTAACAGCCACGTCCCGGGTGGAGTGGGGGACGCCGTCCACGGGTACGATCCTTCTGCCTCTGGCGATTGCCCAATGCAAACTCAACCTGACGCCAGGCTCGCTGGCCGGCGCCGAACAGGTCCTTGACATGGATTCTGGCGGCTGTGGCGAGATCCCGGGTGGCTTCGGCTGGATTTCCGATAGCGATGCAAAATGCGGAGTCACCCTGACCGCCGGACAGGCAAACAGTGCTGGCGCATGGTTCACCAGCAACACGGGCGCGAGCGCACCAAGCGAGTGCACGGCTGCGGACATGAGCAAGATGAATGACCAAACAGTACTTTTCCCGCTGTACGACGTGGCCACCGGTAACGGCTCCAGCGGCAAGTACTACGTGAAGGGATTTGCCGCCTTCCATGTCACTGGCTACCGGTTTTCCAATTACAGCTGGTCATTGAGCGGAACGCTCAAGAACAAGACCATCAAGGGCTATTTCGTCCGATACGTTTCTCTGTCCGACGCCTTCGAACTCGGCGCAGCACCGGACTACGGGACCTCAATTGTCCGCCTAACCATTGGAGTGCCCTAACAGTGAAGTCACGCTTATTGGCAGGAATCGCGGCCCTGGTGCTGGCCGTCGTCGGAGCCGTCCTGGTGGTCAGCTACGCGCAAGGAGCCGACGCACGGGCCGTGCAGGGCCTGGATCCCCAGGACGTTCTCGTGGTGTCTAAAGCCATACCCGCCGGCACGTCCGTGGAGACCCTCCAGCCCTTCCTCGCCACCGAAAAACTTCCGGGCACGGCCGTCGCCAAGACCGCACTGAAGAACCTGGACGGGCTGGCCGACAAGGTCACCGCCGTCGACCTGCTCCCCGGCGAACAGCTCGTCGCGGAGCGCCTGATCGCCCCCGAAGAACTGAAAACCAGCGGATCGGTGGACATCCCGGTGGGGCTCCAGGAGGTGTCCTTCCAGCTGGAACCGCAGCGCGTCGTGGGCGGACGGATCGCCGCCGGCGACCACGTCGGGGTCTTCATCAACCTTGATAAAGAAGGGCTCGAAGCCAAACCGGACAAACAAACCACTCAGCTGACAATTCACAAGGTCCTCGTGACCTCGGTGCAGCGGGCGCCTTCGACCGAACCGTCTCCGCAACCAACGGCCGGCGCTGCCGCCACGGCTGAGGACACGTCGCTGCCAACCGGGTCGCTATTGCTGACAGTCGCCGTCAACGATGTGGATGCCACCAAGATTGTCTACGCTGCCGAATTCGCCAAGATCTGGCTGAGCAAGGAACCGCTCAACGCCAAGGACAGCGGCCGGCCCGGAATCATGACGAGACCAGAGGTGTACAAGTGAGCCGCTTTGTCCTGATTTCCCCGAACACGGACTTCGATGCCCGCGTCCGCCAGGCACTGGCCGGGGGCCTCCCGGGCGGCCTGCAGACCTTCGCATTCGTCAATCCCGCGAACCCGGCGGAGCTCTTCGCGAACCTCAACCAGGAACGGCCCGAAGTCCTGATCCTGGGACCGGATGTCCCGGTGGAGGACGCCCTGCGCCTGGCGACGGTCTTCGACGTCCAGCTTCCCGAACTGAGCGTCATCCTGGTTGGCGAGGCTGAGCCGGACTTCGTCCTGCTGGCCATGCGGGCCGGCATCCGCGACATCCTCAGCCCGGCGGCGGACCCCGCCCAGATCCGGGTGCTGCTCGAGCGGGCCTGCCAGTCGTTCGCCACCCGCAACCGGACCTCGGCCGCCAGCCAGCCGGACAGCGCCAAGGGACTGGTGATCGGAGTCTTCTCCCCCAAGGGCGGTGTCGGCAAGACGACGATTGCCACCAACATAGCGATCGGGCTCGGCAAAGTCGCGCCCATGGGCGTGGTGATCGTGGACCTTGACCTGCAGTTCGGGGACGTCGCCTCGGGCCTGTACCTGAACCCGGAGCACACCGTAACAGACGCCGTCTCGACCTCGGCCAGCCACGATTCCCTCGTGCTCAAAGCCTTCCTCACCGTCCACCCCGGGAACATCTACGCCCTCTGCGCCCCCAGGACGCCCGAGGAGGCTGACGACATCACACCGCAGCAGGTCACCCGGCTGCTCGATCAACTGGCCGAACAGTTCCAGTACGTCGTGGTCGACACGGCGCCCGGGCTCCCGGAGATCGGGCTCGCCGCCCTGGAGCAATGCACGGACGCCGTCTGGGTAACCGCCATGGACGTGCCCAGCATCCGCGGGCTGCGCTCCGGCCTGGAAATCCTCCGGCGGCTGGACCTGCTGCCCGAGACCCGCCACGTGGTCCTGAACATGGCCGACTCCAAGTCCGGGCTGAGCGTCCAGGACGTCGAGGCGACCATCGGGGCGCCCGTGGACGTCAGCATTCCCCGGTCCAAGGCAGTCGCCATCTCCACCAACCGCGGAATTCCGGTGCTCCAGGACGGGCGCAAGGACCCGGCCATCAAGGGACTGAAACAGCTCGTCAACCGGTTTGATCCCGCCTGGCGCGCCACTGCCCAAAGGAAACTCCACCGGCGGGTGGTGGTCTAGGTGAAACTCTCCGAACGGCTCCGCTCCGCCGAGGGAACACCCGGCGGCGCCACCCTCGCCGGATCCGCCCAGCACGGATCCACCCAGCACGCATCCACCCTGCACGCATCCACCCTGCACGCCGCACCGCTGCCCGGCTCCCCCATCCGGGGAAGCGGGACGACGGCGGCGCTGCCGGCCGCCGTCGTGCTCGAAAAGAGCAGCCCCACACCCCTGCCGGGTTTCACGGAGCCCCACGAAGCCCGAGCCCGGGGCCAGCAGCCCGTGGATGCCTTCGCGGCCCTCAAAGAGCGCGCAGCCACCGCATTGTTCGAACGCCTGGGAACCCGTTTCAACGATTCGGCAACCAAGGAAGAGGACCTCCGCACGTCCGCGCGGGAGGAACTGACCCGCATCATCGACGCCGAACAGGTCCCCTTGTCCGTCGAAGAGCGCTCCCGGCTGGTCCGCGACGTGGCCGACGACGTACTGGGCTACGGGCCCCTGCAGCGCTTCCTCGACGATCCCGCCGTCACGGAGGTCATGGTCAACCGGATGGACCAGATCTACGTGGAACGCCACGGGAAATTGACCCTGACGGAGTCGCGTTTCAGCTCCGAGGACCACCTCCGGAAGGTGATCGAGCGCATCGTTTCCAAGGTGGGCCGGCGGATCGACGAGTCCTCGCCCCTGGTGGACGCCCGCCTCGAGGATGGGTCCCGCGTCAACGCCGTCATCCCGCCACTCGCCGTCGGCGGTTCGTCACTGACCATCAGAAAGTTCAGCAAGGTGCCCCTGACGGTCCGGAACCTCATCGAGTTCGGCACGCTGACCCCGGAAATGGCGGAACTGCTCAATGCCTGTGTGAAGGCCAAACTCAACATCATCGTCTCCGGCGGCACGGGCACCGGCAAGACGACGCTGCTCAACGTCCTGTCCTCCTTCCTGCCCCACGACGAGCGGATCGTGACGATCGAGGACGCCGTCGAACTCCAGATCCAGCAGGAGCACGTGGTGCGGCTGGAAAGCCGGCCGCCGAACACCGAGGGCAAGGGCGAGGTCACCATCCGCGAGCTGCTCCGCAATTCGCTGCGTATGCGGCCGGACCGGATCGTGGTGGGCGAGGTCCGCGGCGGGGAGTCGCTGGACATGCTCCAGGCGATGAACACCGGCCATGACGGTTCGCTCTCCACCGTTCACTCCAACTCGCCGCGCGATGCCGTGGCCCGCCTGGAGACGCTGGTGCTCATGGCCGGGATGGACCTGCCGCTGCGCGCCATCCGGGAACAGATCGCCTCGGCCGTCAACCTGATCATCCAGATCTCCCGGCTGCGGGACGGAACCCGGCGCATCACCCACGTGACCGAGGTCCAGGGCATGGAGGGAGACATTGTGACGCTCCAGGACGCCTTCGTGTTTGACTACGCGGCCGGCGTCGATGCCCACGGCCGGTTCCTCGGCCGGCCGGTCCCGACCGGCATCCGCCCGCGCTTCATCGACCGTTTCGAGGACCTGGGCATCCATGTCTCCCCCGCGGTGTTTGCCGCGCCGCTGATGTCGGCCGGAAGGGCGTGATCCGTCTATGACCCTGCTGTCCATCGGCGTCGGCCTGCTCTTCATTGCAGTGGTGGTCCTGGGGATCGTGCTGCTCGCCCCTGGCGGGGTGAACGTCCCCCTGGACCGGCGCAGGCCAGTCCAGCGCCAGCCAGACTCGCAGCTCACTCGGTTCGCCGGCTCGGCCGTGCACCTGGTGGACGGATTCTTCTCGGCCCGCAAGGTCCGGCTCTTCAGCCGTGAGTCGCTGGAACAGGCCGGCCTGCGCCTGGGCCAGGCCGATTTCTACGTCCTGCTCCTGGCCGGTGCCTTTGCCGGGGGCCTCGCGGGTTTCGTCGTCGCTGGACCTTTGCTGGCGATCCTGCTGGTACTCCTGGCACCGGTGGTGGGGCACCTCGTGATCGGCTACCTGACCGGCAAGCGCCGGAGCAAGTTCGACCAGCAGCTCGGCGACACCCTGCAACTGCTCTCCGGCGGGCTCCGGGCCGGGCACAGCATCCTGCGCGCCATCGACGCCGCAGCCACCGAATCGCAAAGCCCGACGTCGGAGGAGATGCGCCGGGTGGTTACCGAGACCAGCCTGGGCCGCGACCTGCTGGCTTCCCTTAGCGACACCGCAGGCCGGATGCGGAACGAGGACTTTGTCTGGATCGCCCAGGCCATCCAGATCAACCGCGAGGTAGGCGGGAACCTGGCCGAAGTCCTGGACCAGGTCAACGAGACCATCCGCGAGCGCAGCGAGATCAAAGGACACATCAAGTCCCTCGCTGCCGAGGGCAAGTTCTCCGCCTACATCCTCATGGCCATGCCGATCGGAATTGTCGTGATGCTGATGCTGGTCAACCCCGGCTATATGAACGTCATGTTCACGCACCTGCTGGGCTGGGTCATGATCGTCGCCTCCGTCATCCTGATGACCATTGGTGGTCTGTGGATGCGCAAGATCATCGACCTGAAGTTCTGAGGCAGCCATGGCACCTGCTGTTCTCCTTGCCATGCTCCTGGTGGCCTTGCCGCTCGGCTATCTTGTGTGGTCCCTGCTCTCCGTCGACCGCAAATCACAGCGCGCCCTCCGGGAGCTGCTCGCCCTGGGCACCGGCCCCGCCGAACTCACCCAGCGGGCGCGCAGTGGCCTGTTGGAAGCGGTCGGGCGCCGGCTGACGCCCAAGGCGTACATCCGCAGGCTGGACAAGCTGCTGTCCCTCGCCGGGCGCCCCGCCTCGCTGCCGCTGGGCAGGGTGCTCGCGACAAAGCCGCTCCTTGGTCTGGTGGGCGCGCTCCTGGGCTTCTGGATCAGCGCCAACGGCCCGACGCCGATCCTCAAGCTCGTGGGTATTTTTGTGTTCCTGCTGGGGTACTTCATCCCTGACCTCCTGCTCTACAGCAAGGGGCAGGAGCGCCAGAAGACGATGCAGCTGGAACTGGCCAACACTCTGGACCAGATGCTCATCTCCGTGGAAGCCGGCCTGGGCTTCGAGGGGGCCATGGCCCGGGCGGGCGAAAACGGCAAGGGCCCGCTTGCAGACGAACTGATCCGGACCCTGCAGGACATGCAGGTGGGTCGCAGCCGGCGCGAGTCGTATATTGCGCTGGCGGAACGGACCAACGTGCCTGAGCTGCGCAGCTTCGTCCAGGCGGTGGTCCAGGCCGACGCCTACGGCATCGCCATCAGCCGGGTGCTGCGGGTGCAGGCAAAGGTCATGCGGGTCAAACGCCGGCAGCGGGCCGAGGAGAAGGCCATGAAGCTGCCCGTCACCATCTTGTTCCCCTTGTTGTTTTTCATCTTTCCTGTGCTTTTCATCGCCATCCTGGGCCCGGCTGTCATCAACGCAATAGACACGTTCAGCGGCCAGTAGCGGCCGGCATCACAGCCGAGTCCATGGCTGGCAATAGCGGGCGTGGCTGGTTCCCCTTCGGAAAGCCTCAGGGTTTCCGCAGGATAGGCCGGGCTGCAAGGCATCGGCCATATCAGCAAGTAGCGTGGTCCCATGCCTCTACCCAGTGCCAGCCCCGACGAGAGCAATGCGAGCGTCGTCCTCGCTCACACGGACACTCCCGGACAGCCGGAGACTGTCCTGCCGGCGGCCAGTGTTGCTGCGCCCACTCCGTTCGCGGACCCCACGGTGGACCCCACAGCCCTTCCGACGGCGCCACCGCTTGTGGATCCGGCCGCGCTCCAGGACCTGGGTGCCCAACTCGACAGCCCGGCCGTGGCTAAGGGATTTGCCAGGGATTACACCAAGATGTGGGACCAGCGCTACCAAACGCTGGCCTCAGCCCTCGAGAACGGGGACCTTGCACGGTCCATGGACGCGGTACTGAGCCTGAAGACATCCTCCGAAATGGTCGGCGGCTTGCGCCTGGCCCAGCTCGCCGGCGAACTGGAGACTGCCCTCAGGGCCGGCGACATGGGCCATGCCCTGGTGCTCTTGCGCGACGTTGCCGAGCGCGGCGACGAAACGGTCGACGAGCTCCAGTTCAGCTATGTCCTGTGGGACAGCTAGCTCCACCCGGACCACCGGCCCCGTCAGGCCGCCCGCACGCCCGAGAGCGGGCGTGCTACCGCTGCGGCGCCAACCGGTAGCCCACGCCGCGGACGGTCTGCAGCCAGCGCGGTTCCACCGGGTCCTCGCCGAGTTTCCTCCGAAGGTTGCCGATATGCACCTCGACGGCGCGTTCGTCGGATTCGCTGATGAAGGCATCCGCCCGGTAGTAATCGCCGCGGACCACCCGCACCAGTTCGGTTTTGGACCGAACGGCACCGGCGCCTTTGAGGAGGGCCTGCAGGAGGTCGAACTCGCTGCGCGTCAGGCTGACAGCCACGCCGTCGACGCTTACGGTCCGCGTCTCGGGGTTCAGGTCCAGCCCGTTGTGGCGCAGCACGGGACTGAGGGTCGCTTCCACGGCGGCGGGAGCCTCAGGATTGGATGCCTGCCCGGCCCGGATGTCGTACCGGGGCCGGCGCATCATGGCGCCCACGCGGGCGCGCAATTCGCGGGGCCGGAAAGGCTTCGCCAGGAAGTCATCGGCTCCGGTGTGAAATGCCGTCAAGGTGTCGAGTTCATCGGTGCGCGCCGTCAACATGACCACATATGCGTCGCTGAACTGCCGGATCCGGCGCAGCACCTCGAAACCGTCGATATCGGGCAGCCCGACATCCAGGGTGACCACGTTCGCCTCTTGCGCCCTGACGACGTCGACGCCTTCCCGGCCGCCGGCCGCGGAATGAACTTCGAAACCCGCCTGGCTCAATACGGCTTCGACAAGGTTCCGAACATCCTCGTCGTCTTCTACGACGACGGCGACTCCAAGGTCGGTCATGGCCCCCCCTCACGTGGCACGCTACGTTGCCGCCCGCGGATGCGGCGGCAACACTGATCCCGTCGGCCCCAGCCGGCATTGTCAGAATACCCACCCTACGGGGCAAATTCTGCGCTGCCAGCTAAGACAAATGGTAAAACTTCGATTTGTGTCAATTTTGCGTGACACAAGGTGTAAAAATGGGTCAACGGGAAGGGAGCGCGGCGTCTTTGCTTAGACAGCGGCTGATCCGCGGTGTGGATCGATACGGCAAGGCCCTGGGGCCGCGCGCCCGGGTCCTTGTGTGCCAGTTGCCGCTGGCAGTGATGATGGCCTCCGTCGTATTCGCTGCCCCCGCCGCCTGGCCCGGACTTACGGACAGCACCTTGTGTCGGTATGCACTGAGCCTGCAGGCCGCGCTCCTGGTGGCCTGCGTCGCCGTTCCCTGGCAGCGCCTCGGGCGGTTGGCGCCGCTCGCCATCCCCGTCCTGGACCTGGTCGCGATCGGGCTCCTTCGTGACGGCAGTTCGGCTGGCCTGCCGGATCCCGGTGTGCTCTCTGTGCTGCCCGTGGTGTGGATTTCGGCGTCCAGCCTGTCCGCACCCGCGAGCCTTTGGCTCAGCTTCACGGTCCCGCTGCTGGCCGCCGCGCCCTGGCTCCTTGCGGACCGGGGTGCACCGGTTGCGGCCCGCATCGCCGACGCCGTGCTGGTGCCGTTGATGATGCTTGCGGTCTCCCTGGCCATGCGTTTCGCCCGAGCGCGGCTGCGGCACGAGCAGTGGCGGATCAAGTCCAAGGAAGCCGAACTGGAAGTCCTGCTTGCGGACAGCCGCGAGCGTGAGCGGCTTCTGAATACGATTCTTGACACCGTCGACGTCGGGATCGTGGCAGTGGACGCCGACGGCCGCCGCCTGCTGACCAACAGCTGGCAGGCCCAGCTGGAGGAGTCCGCGGCCTCCGCGCCCCACCCCACCGCGGCCGCGCCGGTGGCCGTGCCGGCGGCTGCGCACCCGCCGTCGGCGTCGCCATTGGACGCAGTGCCGGAAGAAGAAGGCCGGCKCGTGCTGACCGGGCAGGACAGAAACACGCCGCTGCCCCTGGAGCGCCGCCCTATCCGCCGGGCGCTGGGCGGCGAGTCCTTCGCCGATTACCTGGTCTGCTTCGGCGAGGGGCCGGCCAGCCGGGTCGTCTCAACGGGGGCCCGGCCCCTGAAGGACGACGCCGATGACTTCCGAGGCGCTGTGGTGGTCTTCAATGAGGTCACCGGCCTGGTGGACGCCCTCGCGGCGAAAGACGAGGTGGTCTCCACTGTCTCCCACGAGTTCCGCACGCCGCTGACCTCGATCATTGGCAACCTGGATCTGGTGCTCGCCGACACGGAGGGCCTGGACAGCCCGGTGGTGCGCCGCGTCGAAGTGGCGCAGCGCAACGCGGAACGGCTGCTGGCGCTGGTGTCGGACCTGCTCATGTCCGCCAGCGCCGCCCTCCATGTCCACCCCCGCAGGACCGACCTCGCCGGGCTGGTGGAGGCGAGCCTCGGCTCGGCGCAGCCCCACGCCCAGGCGTCCCGCGTCTCCCTCGCCATGGAAGTGCGGGGCCCGCTCTGGGCGCACGTGGATCCGCTCCGGATCAGCCAGGCCCTGGACAACCTCGTCTCAAACGCGATCAAGTACTCACCCGACGGCGGATCGGTGCGGGTCTCCGCCACTACCGGCGACGGCTTGGTGCGCCTCCACGTCGAGGACACCGGGATGGGCATGACAGCCGCCGACGCCGACCGCGTCTTCACCCGCTTCTTCCGCAGCCCGGCCGTTCGCGACGGTTCCATTCCCGGCGCGGGCCTGGGACTGTCCATCACCAAAGCCATCATGGAACGGCACGGCGGATCCATCTCCTGCCGCACCCGGCCCGGACACGGCAGCACGTTCACACTTGAGCTTCCCGCCGACGGGCACCCGGCCGCCTCCTAGCGTTACGTTCGCCGTCACCAGCTGCCGGCTGCGCCGGAGTTTCCCCACCTTCGGAAGCCCCGGCCGACGTGTCGCTCCGAACCGCCGCCTTCCAGCGGTCTCGTGTCGTCGAAACTGGGGAAGACCGGCGGTCTTAGGCGCGCAGTGCCCGGGTCAGTTCGGCGCGGGCCAGCAGGCCGCTGTCCGTTGGGTAGGCCACTTCCTCAAGCACCAGCGGATGCGGGGCAGCCAGCACGGACTTGGCGTCGCGCTGCCGGGCGAGCAGCCGGTCGTAGAGCCAGCCCGCGGCCTCCACGCCCTCCCCGACGTACAGCGCCGAGCCCACCAGGGACCGGACCATGTTGTGGCAGAACGCGTCGGCCTGGACGGTTGCGACGATGACCCCGTCGGTGCCGCGCGCGAATTCGAAGCGCTGCAGTTCACGGATGGTCGTGGCGCCTTCGCGGGGCTTGCAGTACGAGCGGAAATCCTGGAGCCCCAGCAGCCGCGCGGCGCCCTCGTTGAGGAGCCCGACGTCCAGCGGGACCTTGTGCCAGAGAGTCAACGCGCGGCCCAGCGGATCCCACAGCGCGGGGCCGTCCGCGATCCGGTACGAATAGCGTCGCCAGAGGGCCGAGAAGCGGGCATCGAACCCAACGGGCGCCACGCTCACCCTGTGCACCTCGATCGCCCCGCTGAGGTCCCCCAGGCCCCGGCTCAGGGCGCCGCGGATACGGCGGAGCAGGGCGACGGCGGGATCCAGTTCAGCGCCCCGGTTCAGGCCCAGCCACTCCGCCTCGGTCAGGTCCAGGTGGACCACCTGGCCGCGGGCGTGCACGCCGGCGTCCGTGCGGCCGGCCACCGTGACCCGGACGGGGCGGCGGATCAACAGTTCGAGGGCCTCCTCCAGGACGCCCTGGACCGTGCGCAGTTCAGGCTGCACCGCCCACCCGCTGAAGGGGCCGCCGTCGTACGCCACATCCATCCGGATACGCAAAAACCCGCCGCCCCCCAAGACGGGGGCAGCGGGTTTGAGCTCGTTCATAGACTTAAGTCTATAAGAAGGTTTTAGCGAATTACTTCGCGTCCTTCTCGGACTCGACGGCTGCTTCCTCAGCGGCCGGAGCCTCTTCGGTTGCTACGGCTTCAGTCTCAACGACCTCAGCCTCGGGAGCCTCTTCGGTCTCGGCAACCGGAGCTGCTTCGGCCTTGGCGGCGTCCTTCTTCTCTGCGTCCTTCTTGGCAGCGGAGGTAGCCTCGGCTACAACGGCCTGCTTCGCGGAAACCGGCTCGAGAACCAGTTCGATGACAGCCATGGGAGCGTTGTCGCCCTTGCGGTTGCCGATCTTGGTGATGCGGGTGTAGCCGCCATCGCGGTTCTCCACTGCCTGTGCAATGTCGGTGAACAGCTCGTGGACGACGCCCTTGTTGCTGATCAGGCCGAGTACACGGCGGCGGGAAGCCAGGTCGCCACGCTTGGCGAAAGTCACCAGGCGCTCGGCGTACGGCTTCAGGCGCTTGGCCTTGGTCACCGTGGTGGTGATCCGCTTGTGCTCGAAAAGTGCGGCGGACAGGTTCGCGAGCATAAGACGCTCGTGAGCCGCTCCGCCTCCGAGGCGCGGACCCTTAGCGGGGGTAGGCATAATAGTTTCTCCTCATATGGAAGCCGTTGGGCTGCGCACACCATGGTGCATCCAGCCAGCCGGCCAAGATCTGTTGGTTAGAGCTCGTCGTCGCTGAACGCGGCGTCGTCCTCTTCGATGGCTGCGGCACGTGCTGCAAGATCGAAACCGGGAGGGGAGTCCTTGAGGGACAGGCCCAGTTCGACCAGCTTGGCCTTGACCTCATCGATGGACTTCGCGCCGAAGTTGCGGATGTCCATGAGGTCAGCCTCGGAGCGGGCAACGAGTTCACCCACGGTGTGGATGCCCTCACGCTTGAGGCAGTTGTAGGAACGGACCGTCAGGTCCAGATCCTCGATCGGCAGAGCCATGTCCGCTGCCAGGGCAGCGTCCGTCGGCGACGGACCGATCTCGATACCTTCAGCTGCGGTGTTCAGCTCGCGGGCCAGACCGAACAGTTCCACCAGGGTGGTACCTGCCGAAGCAACGGCGTCGCGCGGGGCGATTGCCTGCTTGGTCTCGACGTCGACAATGAGCTTGTCGAAGTCAGTGCGCTGCTCAACACGGGTAGCTTCCACGCGGAAAGTAACCTTCAGGACCGGCGAGTAGATCGAGTCGACCGGGATGCGGCCGATCTCGGAATCGCCGGACTTGTTCTGAGCTGCCGAAACGTAGCCGCGACCGCGCTCGATGGTCAGTTCGAGTTCGAACTTGCCCTTCGAGTTCAGCGTGGCAATGTGCAGATCCGGGTTGTGGAATTCGACGCCGGCCGGCGGAGCGATGTCCGCGGCGGTGACGACTCCCGGGCCCTGCTTGCGCAGGTAAGCAACAACCGGCTCGTCGTGCTCGGAGGAAACCGACAGGTTCTTGATGTTCAGGATGATCTCAGTGACATCTTCCTTGACACCCGGAACCGTGGTGAACTCATGCAGCACGCCATCGATCCGGATGCTCGTTACAGAGGCACCGGGGATGGAGGAGAGCAGGGTACGGCGGAGGGAGTTTCCGAGGGTGTAACCAAAGCCCGGCTCCAGCGGTTCGATGATGAACCGGGAGCGGTTTTCGGAGACGACCTCTTCGGAGAGGGTGGGGCGCTGTGCAATGAGCACTTAGGTTTCCTTTCGGCGAGCATCCGCTATATGACGCAACACAGGTGGTGGAAAGATCGGTCTGAAGACTTAACGCGGCCGGGCCTGCCCGGACCGTTAAGGGTCCGGGCAAGCTCCTGGGCGCTGGAAAGCCTTAGACGCGGCGGCGCTTCGGCGGACGGCAGCCGTTGTGGGCGCTGGGGGTGACGTCCTGGATGGAGCCAACCTCGAGGCCAGCGGCCTGCAGCGAACGGATGGCGGTTTCGCGTCCGGAACCCGGTCCCTTGACGAACACGTCAACCTTGCGCATGCCGTGCTCCTGTGCACGCTTTGCGGCGGCTTCGGCGGCCATCTGGGCAGCGAACGGGGTGGACTTACGCGAGCCCTTGAAGCCAACCTCACCGGACGAAGCCCAGGAGATGACAGCACCGCTCGGGTCCGTGATGGACACGATGGTGTTGTTAAAGGTGCTCTTGATGTGCGCCTGGCCCAGCGCGATATTCTTCTTGTCCTTCTTACGCGGCTTGCGAACCGCGCCACGAGTCTTCGGGGGCATTTTTTCTCCTACAGAAAGTTATCGGGGGAAAACCGAGTTAATCCCTCAGGGATTAACGGGCCTTCTTCTTGCCGGCGACGGTACGCTTCGGGCCCTTGCGGGTACGGGCGTTGGTCTTCGTACGCTGTCCGCGTACGGGCAGGCCCTTGCGGTGACGCAGGCCTTCGTAGCTGCCGATCTCAACCTTGCGGCGGATGTCAGCGGCTACCTCGCGGCGAAGGTCACCCTCAACCTTGTAGTTGCCTTCAATGTAGTCACGCAGCTCAACCAGCTGTGCGTCGGTCAGGTCCTTGACCCGAACGTCAGCGCTGATGCCGGTAGCAGCCAGGGTTTCGTGTGCACGGGTCTTGCCCACGCCGTAGATGTAAGTAAGCGCAATTTCCAGCCGCTTTTCGCGGGGAATGTCTACGCCAGCGAGACGAGCCATATTGGCAGTACTCCTTGTATAAACCGGAGGTCGTAGGCAGTACACCCGCACTTTCAGTGCGGCCCCAGCCTCCGACCAGGGGTTAGCTGTCCGGGCCCATACGTCCCAATTCAGCTTGTGCTGCCTTTATTTACTTGCGTGGGTTAGCAACCCAGGATTTCCTGTGAAGGAAATTAGCCCTGGCGCTGCTTGTGGCGCGGGTTCTCGCAGATCACCATGACCCGGCCATTACGGCGGATCACTTTGCACTTTTCGCAGATCTGCTTGACGCTCGGCTTGACCTTCATGGCGTTCCTTTGCGTGTTGCAGTTGGTCAGCTGGACCGGCCCTTGGCTATTGCCCTGGCCGCCCAGTGTTTACTTGTAGCGGTAGACGATACGACCACGTGTCAGGTCGTAAGGGCTCAGCTCCACCACTACGCGGTCCTCGGGGAGGATCCTGATGTAGTGCTGGCGCATCTTTCCAGAGATGTGTGCCAGAACGATGTGCTTGTTGGTGAGCTCAACGCGAAACATCGCGTTAGGCAGCGCCTCGGTCACAACGCCCTCGATCTCAATGACCCCGTCCTTCTTGGCCATACCCTCCGCTAACTGTTGTTGCCGCAGCCTCCCGGTTTGCACCGGTCATGACCGCGGACGTTTTTGATTGGTTGGTTGGTGCCACCCGACCACAAAAGGGCACAACGGGGCAGACAACCAACAGACAACACTACGCCATTGCGGCGAGATTGTTAAATCGAGAGTTAAATCCAGCCATCGTAGCGCACTCAGCGTCCGTACGCACCTAGCGTGCCCGCCGCCGTCGTCACCGCCTCCGCCTGTGCGATCCCGTCGAGGATGGCCAGCCGGACGACGTCGGCGGCTGCGCTCTGCAGCGTAATGAGGCTTATCTGCCGGGCCGTCGGGGTGCTGCGGTCAAGCGCGACGGCGCCCGTCGCCAGCGCGAACACGGTGTCTCCGTCGGCAAGGGTGTGGCTGGGGTTCAGGGCCCGGGCCAGTCCGGCGTGGGCGGCCGAGGCCGTGCGCTTGCAGTCGGACGTGTCCAGGACGGCATTAGTCGCCACGACGACCAGAGTGGTGTTCAAGGGCGGCAAATCCGAAACCCTCCGCGTGCTCGCTCCTGTTTCTGGCTCGCCCGATGTGCCAAAAGGTAGCCCCAGCGCGTTGACCACTGCAATGGCGCCAACTGTGACCCCATTGTCCAGGGTGAGGGAGGCTGTGCCCACTCCCCCTTTGTAGGTGCCACGGCCGATTGCTGCTCCCGTGCCGGCGCCGACGTTGCCGCGTTCGACGTCGTGCCCTTCCTGGCGGGACGCGGCATCCACTGTGGCCGCGTAGCCCATCTCCTCGCCGGGGCGGGCCGCGAAGTCGCCGCCGCGGCCCAGGTCGAAGATTGCGGCCGCGGGAACGATCGGAACGAGGCCGCCCGGGACGGCGAACCCTCGGCCGTTCTCCTCGCACCAGCGCATGGCCCCGCCCGCCGTTGCCAGGCCGTAGGCGCTCCCCCCGGTCAGGACTACGGCGTCCACGTTCGAGGACAATGTGGTGGGATCCAGCGAGTCCGTCTCGTGCGTTGCGGGGCCGCCGCCGCGGACGTCGACGGAGCCCACCGTGCCGGGCGGCGGAAGAATGACCGTCACCCCGCTCAGCCAGCCGTCGCCTGTCTTCTGGACGTGTCCTACCCGGATCCCGGCGACGTCGGTGATCGCCCCTGTTGCTGTCATGGCTCCATTGTGCGCTCCCCCGCAAAACAAACGTTATGGAATCCTTCGGCGAACTTGCTGTGAACGGCCGCAGAAGCCTCCGGCAACAATTTCCGGGACGGCCCAGATGCGGGATTTCACGCCTCTGGCCTGTGGTGAAGTGTGACTGGACCCCCTGCCTGTACCCCCACCCCTGAACCCCCACCAATCCGCCTGCTGCCTTTGGCCGGCCCGGATCCGTTAGAGACCCGAATGACAAGACAACTGGCTGACCGGCCGACCGCCGTCGCCCACGCCCGCACCGCCCATCCGCAGCGGCCCCGCTGGTCGGGCCGAACCCGCAGGGACTTCTTCGTCTTCCTGGCCCTCGCCCTGCCCAACCTCGCGCTGATCGCGGTGTTCACGTACCTGCCGCTGATCAACAACATCTACTACTCCACACTGGACTGGACCCTCGGTTCCGATTCCGCCACCGTGGTGGGCCTGGGCAACTACGCCACGTTCTTCACCAGCCCCGACGCCGCGAAGGTCCTGGGCACCACCGCCGTCTTCACCGTGGTCACCGTCGGCGGGTCCATGGTGCTGGGCCTTCTGGTGGCCCTGGCGTTGAATTCCAAAGTACGCGGCACCACATTTGCCCGCTCGGCGGTGTTCGCGCCCTACGTACTGAGCGGCGTGGGCGTCGGCCTCGTCTGGCTTTTCATCTTCGACCCGGGGTATGGAGTCCTGGCATGGCTGCTGCGCAGCATCGGCCAGGCCAGCCCGCAGTGGATCAACGATCCCCAACTGTCCCTGGTCATGGTGATCGTCGTCTACATCTGGAAAAACCTCGGCTACTGCGCCGTGGTCTACCTCGCCGGCCTTCAGTCCCTGCCGCAGGACGTCATGGAAGCGGCCTCCCTGGACGGGGCCAACGGCTTCCGCCGCTTCCTGAACATGTCCCTGCCCCTGCTCTCGCCCACCACGTTCTTCCTGCTCATCACCACCATGCTGAGCTCGCTGCAGGCCTTCGACCTGATCCGGATCATGACGCCGCTGGGCAACGGCACCAGCACCCTGATCTACGAGGCCTACCTGCAGGCCTTTGGTGCTTTCAACCGGGCCGGCTACTCAGCCGCCATCTCCGTGGTCCTCTTCGCAATCCTGCTCATCATCACCGTCCTCCAGTTGCGGTTCGTCGAACGGAAGGTGCACTACTCGTGAGCACGCTCTTGCCCGTCAGTCCCGGTCCCGGCGTCACGGGCACTCCCCCTTCCGACGGCGCCGCGGGCTCCGGTCCCGAGGTGCCGCCCCGGCGCCCTGCTCCGTTCTCGCGCACCAACCTGGTCCAGACGATCGCCGGCGGCTACGTCCCGCTGGTTCTCGCCACCCTGGTGGTGTTCCTGCCCCTGTTGTGGATGCTCCTGAGCTCCTTCAAGCAGCCGGGCGAGATCATCACCATGGACCTGAAGCTCCTCCCGGAGGGCGTGAACCTGGAGAACTACAGGACGGCCATGACCACGGTGCCGTTCGGCCAGTTCTTCCTGAACAGCCTGATCGTCACGGCGGTGGGTTCCACCGTCAAGGTGATCCTGGCCGTCCTGACGGCCTACGCCCTCGTGTTTGTCCGCTTCCCGTTCAAGAACGCCATCTTCGTGCTGATCCTCGTAGCCCTCATGGTCCCGCCGCAGGTGTCCATCCTGCCCAACTACATCCTGATCGCCGGGATGGGCGGCAAGAACACCCTGTGGGGAATCATCCTCCCGGGACTGGGCACCGCCTTCGGCACGTTCCTGCTCCGCCAGCACTTCAGGACGCTGCCCGGTTCCATCCTCGAGGCGGCCGAAATCGACGGCGCGGGCCACTGGCGCCGGCTCTGGCAGGTCGTGGTGCCGGTCTCCGTTCCCTCCATCGCCACCGTCGCCCTGGTGACAGTGGTCAGCGAGTGGAACGACTACATCTGGCCGCTCATCATCACCGACCGGCCCGAGACCATGACCCTTCCAGTCGGCTTGACCCTGCTGCAGAACTCCGAGGGCAATGGCTCCGGCTGGGGCATCCTGATGGCCGGAGCCGTCCTCGTGATCGTCCCCATCCTGCTGGTCTTCGCGGCGCTGCAGCGCTACATCGTGGCCGGCCTCACCCAGGGCAGCGTCACGGGCTGAGTCTGCCCCTGCGCTGGGCCCGTTCAGTTCCCGTCCATCATCTCCGTCATCAGAACCAACGAATTTCGTACCTTTGAGAGGATCCATCGTGGCAATCAATCTTGACCGCAGGCATTTCCTGGGCCTGGCCGGCGCCAGCGCAGGAGCAGCTACCCTGGCCGCGTGCGGCGGTCCGTCGACCGCCGGGACGGCCGCCGCTACCGGCGCCGCCGACATCGACTTCAGCGGTGTCAAGGCCGCCGGGCAGTTCGATTTCTGGACGAACCACCCCGGGAAATCCCAGGACGTGGAGCAGTCGGTGATCGAGAAGTTCCACGCCAAGTTCCCCGACATCAAGGTCAACCTCGTGACCGCGGGAGCCAACTACGAGGAAATCGCGCAGAAGTTCCAGACCTCGCAGGCCGCGAAGTCGGCCCTTCCCGGACTGGTGGTCCTCTCCGATGTCTGGTGGTTCCGCTACTTCACCAACGGCAACATCATTCCGCTCGACGGCCTGATCAAGCAGCTCGAGATCAAGGTGGACGATTTCCAGAAGTCACTCGTGGCGGACTACCAGTACGCCAACAAGCAGTGGGCTCTCCCCTATGGCCGCTCCACGCCGCTGTTCTACTACAACAAGGACCACTTCAAGGCGGCGGGGCTGCCGGACCGCGCCCCCAAGACCTGGCAGGAGTTCGGCGAGTGGGCGCCCAAGCTCAAGGCCAGCTCCGGGGCCGAGTACGCCTACATGTACCCGGCGCTGGCCGGCTACGCGGGCTGGACCCTGCAGAACAATCTGTGGGGATGGGGCGGCAGCTGGTCGGACGGGTGGACCTTCACGTGCGATTCCGCCGAGTCGGTCGCGGCCCTGCAGTGGGTCCAGGATTCGATCTACAAGGACAAGTGGGCCGGGGTGTCCTCCAAGGAAGCCGCGGACGACTTCGCCGCCGGCATCACGTCGACCACCATCTCCTCGACCGGATCGCTGCTCGGCGTCCTGAAGTCCGCGAAGTTCAACGTCGGCGTCGGCTACCTCCCCGGCGGCCCGAAGTCGGAGACCGGCGTCTGCCCCACGGGTGGAGCGGGGCTCGGCATTCCCAGCGGTGTGAGCAAGGAAGTCCAGCTGGCGGCCGCCACGTTCCTGAAGTTCATGACGGAACCGGAAAACACGGCGGCGTTCTCCGCGGCCACCGGCTACATGCCCACTCGCGTGTCCGCTGACATGGGCGCCGTGCTGGCCAAGACCCCGCAGATCAAGACCGCCATGGACCAGCTCGCCGTGACCCGCGTCCAGGACAACGCCCGCGTTTTCCTGCCCGGCGCGGACCAGGAGATGGCCAAGGCCGCCGCGGCGATCCTGACCCAGCAGGGCGACGTCAAGGCCACCATGACGGGCCTCAAGGCAACGCTGGAGGGGATCTACACCAAGGACGTGAAGCCGAAGCTGAAGAGCTAGCTTCCACTGGCGACACACAAAATCCCTGGCGCTACCGGAATTCCGGTGTCGCCAGGGATTTTGCGTGTCGCCAGGGATTTTGCGTGTCGCCGGAAAACCTGCGAGTCGCCGCGTACCGGGGTTTAGGGAATCGGGACGGGCACGACGCCAAGCGGCGCAAGTTTCGCCGCGCCGCCGTCGGGCGCGGAAAGGACCCAGATGCCCTTCTCATGCACGGCAACGGAGTGCTCCCACTGGCAGGAGCGCTTGCCGTCCGTGGTGACAACGGTCCAGTCGTCCTCGAGGATCGCGGTGTCGATGCTGCCGCGGACCAGCATGGGCTCGATGGCCAGGCACAGCCCCGGGCGGATCTTCGGCCCGCGGTGGCTGGTGCGGTAATTCAGCACGTCCGGGGCCATGTGCATCTCGGAGCCGATGCCGTGGCCCACGTAGTCCTCCAGGATGCCCAGCGGCTTGCCGGGCACGGAGGAGACATAGTCGTCCACCGCGTTGCCGACGTCGCCCACGAATTTGCCGGTGGCCAGGGCGGCGATGCCCCGCCACATGGCTTCCTCGGTGACGTCGGACAGGCGCACGTCCTCGGGATCGGCGGTTCCGACAATCACGGTCCGCGCGGAGTCGGAATGCCAGCCGTCCACGATCGCGCCGCCGTCGATCGAGATGATGTCGCCGTCCTGCAGTACCCGGCCGCCGGGGATGCCGTGGACAACTTCCTCGTTCACCGAGGTGCAGATTGTCGCCGGGAACCCGTGGTAGCCGAGGAAGTTGGACTTGGCGCCGGCGTCCTGCAGCACCGCGGCGAAGACCTCGTCCAGCCGGGCCGTGGTGACGCCCGGGGCGGCCGCGGCAACGGCCGCATCCAGTGCCCGGCTCAGGACAAGCCCGGCCTCATGCATCGTGCGCATCTGGGCGTTGGTCTTGTATTCAGTGCGTGCCTGGCCGAATGCCATCTGAACCTCAGAATCTTCTCTCGCGGACCGGGTGCACTTCAGCCCGGGCCTCCACCATGGGCTTTCAACCCACGTCTTCATGCTCTATTCTCCCGCACTGGCACAGCAGCCCCGAACGGGCCGCCGCCAGGAAAGCCAACGCCACCCAACAGCGAAGGGCGCGTCCCGTACACGATGGTACGGAACGCGCCCTTCAGAAGTGCGTCGGCAAGAGTGCCTTAGCCGGAATGGCTCAGGCGGTCTGGGCCGACTTGATCGCTTCCATGACGCGCTCGGTGACGTCGTCGATGGCGCCGATGCCGTCCACCTGGGTCAGGATGCCGCGATCGGCGTACTTGGCCACAACGGGTTCGGTCTGCTCGTGGTACAGGTCCAGCCGGTGACGGATAACACCTTCGTTGTCGTCGCTGCGGCCAGTTTCCTTGGCACGGCCCAGGAGGCGCGTAACCAGTTCTTCGTCGTCCGCGGTGAGCTGCAGGACGACGTCGAGCTTCTGGTCGGCGTCGGCGAGGATCGCATCGAGGTAGTCCACCTGCGCGGTGGTGCGGGGGTAGCCGTCGAGCAGGAAGCCGTTTTCGACGTCGTCCTCGCTGAGGCGGTCGCGCACCATCTTGTTGGTGACGCTGTCCGGGACGAAGTCGCCGGCATCCATGTACTTCTTGGCTTCGACGCCGAGCGGAGTCTCACCCTTGACGTTGGCGCGGAAGATGTCGCCGGTGGAAATCGCAACGACGCCGAGGCGCTCCGAAATGCGTTCCGCCTGCGTTCCCTTGCCGGAGCCGGGAGGTCCGATAATCAACATTCTCGTCATCGCAAAAGCCCTTCGTAGTGACGTTGCTGTAGTTGCGCATCAATCTGCTTCACGGTCTCCAGACCGACGCCCACCATGATCAGGATCGAGGTGCCGCCGAACGGGAAGTTCTGGTTCGCGTTGATCAGGACGAGTGCAACCAGCGGGATCAGTGCCACGAAGCCGAGGTAGAAGGCTCCGGGCAGGGTGATCCGGGATAGGACGTACTGAAGATAGTCCGCCGTCGGCTTACCGGCGCGGATGCCCGGAATGAAGCCGCCGTACTTCTTCATGTTGTCCGAGACCTCTTCAGGGTTGAAAGTAATCGCAACATAGAAGTAGGTGAAAAACACAATCATGGCGAAATACAGTGCCATATAGATCGGGTGGTCACCCTTGGTCAGGTTGTTGTTGATCCACTCAACCCAGGGCTGCATCGGTTCGCCGGCCTTGGGCTGGTTGAACTGTGAGATCAGCCCCGGCAGGTACAGCATGGAGGAGGCGAAGATGACGGGCACGACGCCGGCCATGTTCACCTTGATGGGGATGTACGTGCTGGTKCCGCCSACSGTGCGGCGGCCGATCATGCGYTTGGCGTACTGCACCGGGATCCGGCGCTGRGACTGCTCCACGAAGACCACAAGGCCCACGGTGAGCAGGCCGATGATCAGGACCAGGAAGAAGGTTCCGGGGCCCTGGGCCTTCCAGATCGCACCGAGCGAGCCGGGGAAGCCTGCCGCGATGGACGTGAAGATCAGCAGGGACATGCCGTTGCCGACGCCCTTCTCCGTCACGAGCTCGCCCATCCACATGATCAGGCCGGTGCCGGCCGTGAGCGTGATGATGATCAGGACCGTGGTGACGATCGAGCTGTCCGGAATGATCGGCAGCTGGCAGTTAGGCAGCAGCTGCCCGGAGCGTGCCAGCGACACCAGCGTGGTGGCGTTGAGCAGGCCGAGGGCGATCGTGAGGTAGCGCGTGTACTGGGTCAGTTTCGACTGCCCGGATGCTCCCTCCTCGTACAGCTGCTGGAAGCGGGGAATGACCACCCGGAGCAGCTGGACGATGATGCTGGCGGTGATGTACGGCATGATGCCGAGGGCAAAGATGGAGACCTGCAGCAATGCACCGCCGCTGAACAGGTTGACGAGCTGGTAGATGCCGCCCGAGGTCTGACCGTTCTGCAAGCATTGCTGGACATTCTGGTAGCTCACACCCGGCGAGGGGATGAAGGCACCCAAGCGGAAGATTGTGATGATTCCCAGCGTGAACAACAACTTGCGTCGCAGATCAGGCGTGCGAAAGGCCCGGCCAAATGCGCTAAGCAAGCGTCCTCCTGAGTAATAAGTAAAGTCGTGTGAGATAGGTCAAATAAACCCAACAACCGAGTCTAACCGGTGGATGCGTGCGGCGAACAATCGGCGGGGCCCGGAAAATGAAAAAAACTCCCGGCACCGGGGGCCTGAGCCCCTGATACCGGGAGTTTCAACAACGGGCAACTGCCCCGCCGCCTCGTTAGAGGGCGGTGGTGCTTCCGCCTGCTGCGGCAATCTTTTCTGCGGCGCTGGCCGAGAATGCGTGGACGGTGACGTCAACCTTGACGGTGATGTCGCCGGTGCCCAGCACCTTGACGGGCTGGTTCTTGCGAACGGCACCCTTTTCGACCAGGTTCTCCACGGTGACTGCGCCACCTTCCGGGAACAGCTCGTTGAGCCGGTCCAGGTTTACAACCTGGTACTCGACCCGGAACGGGTTCTTGAAGCCGCGCAGCTTCGGCAGGCGCATGTGCAGCGGCAGCTGGCCGCCGGCAAAGCCAGCCTTGATCTGGTAGCGGGCCTTCGTACCCTTGGTACCGCGACCAGCGGTCTTACCCTTGGAACCTTCACCACGACCAACACGGGTCTTGGCGGTCTTGGCACCCGGGGCGGGACGCAGGTGGTGAACCTTCAGTGCGTTCTGCTTCTCAGCGGCGCCCTGTGCCTTTTCGGCGGTGTTCTTCTCTGCCATTTACTTCGCCTCCTCTACCTTTACCAGGTGCGGAACCGTGTTGAGCATTCCAACGGTCACGGCGTCGGCGGTGCGGACAACGGTGTGTCCGATCCGCTTCAGGCCGAGGGACCGAAGGGTGTCGCGCTGGTTCTGCTTGCCGCCAATGGCGGACTTGATCTGAGTGATCTCCAACTGAGCGTCGGAAACAAGCACGTTCTTAGCCATGACTCAGACACCTGCCTTCTGGTTCAGGAGAGCCTTCACCATTGCCGGCGGAGCGATCTCGTCGAGCGGGAGGCCGCGGCGTGCTGCCACTGCTGCCGGCTCTTCGAGGCGCTTCAGGGCATCAACGGTCGCGTGAACGATGTTGATGGCGTTGGAGGAACCGAGCGACTTGGAGAGGATGTCGTGGATGCCCACGCACTCCAGTACTGCACGGACCGGGCCACCGGCGATAACACCGGTACCGGCGGAAGCCGGACGCAGCATGACGACGCCTGCGGCGGCCTCACCCTGAACGCGGTGCGGGATGGTGTTGCCGATGCGGGGAACGCGGAAGAAGGACTTCTTGGCCTCTTCAACGCCCTTCGCGATAGCGGCAGGAACTTCCTTAGCCTTGCCGTAGCCAACGCCGACCATGCCGTTGCCGTCACCGACGACGACGAGGGCGGTGAAGCTGAAGCGACGACCACCCTTGACGACCTTGGAAACGCGGTTGATGGTTACAACGCGCTCTACGAACTGGCTCTTCTCGGCTTCGCGGCCGCCGTCACGGCCACCACGGCCGCCACGGTCGCCACGGCCCTGGCCGCGGTCGCCACGCTCGCCACGACGGGCGCCACCACGGCGGTCGTCGGTGGTAGCAGGCGCAGCGGTCTCAGTTGCCGGAGCAGCTACAGCTTCAGTCACCTGAATGTCCTTTTCGTTATTTTCGGTCACAGTGCCAGCCCACCTTCACGTGCGCCGTCAGCGACGGCGGCGATCCGGCCGTGGTACTTGTTACCACCGCGGTCGAAGACAACTGCTTCGATACCGGCAGCCTTGGCACGCTCGGCGACCAGTTCGCCAACGCGCTTGGCCTTGGCGGTCTTGTCACCGTCGAATGCACGAAGGTCGGCTTCCAATGTGGAGGCGCTTGCCACGGTCAGGCCCTTGGTGTCATCGACAACCTGGACGAATACGTGACGTGCGGAGCGGTTGACGACCAGACGAGGGCGTACAGCCGTACCGGAGATGCGCTTGCGGATACGAAGCTGGCGGCGGCTGCGCTGGGCAGACTTGCTCTTGTTCGTACGCTTCTTGTTAATTGCGATCGCCATGGTTACTTACCAGCCTTTCCGACCTTGCGGCGGATGACTTCGCCTGCGTAACGGATGCCCTTGCCCTTGTAGGGGTCCGGCTTCCGCAGCTTGCGAATGTTGGCAGCAACCTCGCCGACCTGCTGCTTGGAGATACCTGAAACAGAGAGCTTGGTCGGGGTCTCAACTGCAAAGGTGATGCCGTTCGGTGCCGAGACGTTAACCGGGTGGCTGTAGCCCAGAGCGAACTCCAGGTCAGAACCCTTGGCCTGGACGCGGTAACCGGTACCGACAATCTCAAGCTTCTTCTCGTAGCCTGCGGTGACACCCTGGATCATGTTGGCGATCAGGGTGCGGGTCAGGCCGTGCAGCGAACGTGAGGCGCGCTCGTCGTTCGGGCGGGCGACAGTCAGGGTGCCATCTTCCAGGGAAACCTCGATCGGGCTGGCCACAGTGTGGCTCAGCTCGCCTTTGGAACCCTTGACGCTGACGACAGAGCCGTCAACCTTGACCTCAACGCCGGCAGGAACGGTGATGGGGAGACGTCCAATACGTGACATTATTCTCTTCCTTTCCCGTTACCAGACGTAAGCGAGGACTTCGCCGCCCACGCCCTTCTTGCCGGCCTGCTTGTCAGTCAAGAGGCCGGAAGAGGTGGACAGGATTGCGACACCCAGGCCACCGAGCACGTGCGGCAGGTTGGTGGACTTTGCGTAAACGCGCAGTCCCGGCTTGGAAATACGACGAACGCCAGCGATTGAACGCTCGCGGTTCGGACCGAACTTGAGCTCGAGGGTCAGCTTCTTGCCAACCTCAGCGTCTTCTTCTTTCCAGGAGGCAATGAAACCTTCAGCCTTCAGGATGTCGGCAACGCGTGCCTTGAGCTTGCTGTACGGCATGGTCACGGAGTCGTGGTATGCCGAGTTAGCGTTGCGCAGACGCGTAAGCATGTCTGCGACGGGATCTGTCATTGTCATGTGGGCTCTTGCCCTTCCTCATAACGGTTTCCGCCGTGCTGCATATCCGAACAGAATTCGGGACCAGCGCGGACGGACCTTTTACGTAGCTAGATTAGTCTTCGGTCTTGAACGGGAAGCCAAGCGCCTTGAGCAGCGCGCGACCTTCGTCGTCGGTCTTGGCAGTGGTCACGACGGTGATGTCCATGCCGCGAACGCGGTCGATGGAATCCTGGTCGATCTCGTGGAACATAACCTGCTCGGTCAGACCGAAGGTGTAGTTGCCGTTGCCATCGAACTGCTTGCCGCTGAGGCCACGGAAGTCGCGGATACGCGGCAGGGCCAGCGTGACCAGACGGTCCAGGAATTCCCACATGCGGTCTCCACGCAGGGTTGCGTGTGCACCAATCGGCATGCCTTCGCGCAGCTTGAACTGAGCGATCGACTTGCGTGCCTTGGTGACCTGCGGCTTCTGGCCGGTGATCAGGGTCAGATCGCGGACAGCGCCGTCGATCAGCTTGGAGTCCTTGGCGGCATCTCCAACACCCATGTTCACAACGACCTTGACCAGGCGGGGAACCTGGTTGACGTTCTGGTACTTGAATTCCTCAGTCAGCGTGTTCTTGATGGAATCGGCGTACTTGGTCTTCAGACGAGGAACGATCTTGCTTGCCGGAGTCTCGAGAGTCTCAGTCATTAGATGTCCTTCCCTGAGCTCTTGGCCACGCGGACGCGCACTTCGCGCTTCACGCCATCGCGCTCAACGGTCTCGGTGCGGAAACCGACGCGGGTGGGCTTCTTGGTGGAGGGGTCAACCAGAGCCACGTTGGAGATGTGGATTGAAGCCTCGACGACCTCGATGCCACCGGTCTTGGTGCCGCGCTGCGACTGACCGACCTTGGTGTGCTTGGTTACGCGGTTAATGCCTTCGACCAACACGCGGTTGGTCTCGGGGAAGACGCGCAGAACCTTGCCCTGCTTGCCCTTGTCGCCGCCGCGCTCAGCCTTGGCGCCAGTGATGACCTGAACGAGGTCACCCTTTTTGATCTTAGCCATGGACTAGAGCACCTCCGGAGCCAGAGAAACGATCTTCATGAACTTCTTGTCGCGAAGTTCACGACCAACCGGTCCGAAGATACGGGTACCGCGGGGGTCACCGTCGTTCTTCAGGATGACGGCTGCGTTCTCGTCAAACTTGATGTAGGAACCATCCGCACGGCGGCGTTCCTTCTTGGTACGGACGATGACAGCCTTGACGACGTCGCCCTTCTTTACGTTGCCGCCCGGAATTGCGTCCTTGACGGTAGCGACGATTACGTCGCCAATGCCTGCGTAGCGACGGCCAGATCCACCGAGAACGCGAATGGTAAGGATTTCCTTAGCACCCGTGTTGTCGGCGACCTTGAGTCGCGACTCCTGCTGAATCACTATTTACTCCTTGCGTCGCGCTGGTTCTCAGACCGAAATTATTCCTACGGGATGAGCCTTGCGGAACGGTTGATCGGGGTGTCTCTTGACCTGCCTGGATTTTGCCAGACCAGGCCTAAACGCCCGTGCCAAAAACATTTGCTTCCCAGGCGGTTTCCGACGAGTCGGGGCGCAAGGGGGCACTATGCCGTGGCACGATTGTTTACGAGGTTGATGACGGCGCGCAAAAGGCGCCATACAAACTCAAAATCTTAGCACGTTTTGGGCGTATCCCCATATCACAGCCTTGCCGCCGGCACACGCCAGCCGGGGCCTGTCTATGGCGCCGGCACGCCGCGCCATGCGCTGCGGCCGTCCGCCAGCGCCCGACGGCGTCACGCAGGACAGTCTTTGGGCCCACCGGCCGCGGGTGGCCCCCGGAAACCCGCCCAGACGGCGTCGTACGCCTCCTCAAAGCCTGCCCAGCGTGACGCCACCGGCGGTACCGCCACTCTGGGCAGTCCCCGGCAACGCGGAAGCCCCCGCTCCCCAAAGGGGAACGAGGGCTTCTGCTGTATCAACAAGCAGCAAAGCTGCAGGTGCTACTTGGCCTTTTCGAGGATCTCGACCAGGCGCCACCGCTTGGTAGCGGACAGCGGGCGGGTCTCGGCGAGGAGCACGAGGTCGCCGATGCCGGCGCTGTTCTCTTCGTCGTGAGCCTTGATCTTGGCGTTGCGGCGGATGACCTTGCCGTAGAGGGCGTGCTTCACGCGGTCTTCGACCTGGACAGTGATGGTCTTTTCCATCTTGTCCGAGACGACGTAGCCGCGCTTCGTCTTACGGTAACCGCGCTCGTCAGCCTTGGCTGCGTCGGAAACAGTTTCCGTCACGTTCTCGTCCTTCTTTTCAGTCACTTGGCATCCTCCTCGGTTTCAACCGTTTCAGCCTTTTCGGCCTTCTTGGTTGCAGCCTTCTTGGACTTCTTCTCTTCCTTGGCTTCCACAACCGGTGCGGCAACCTCGGCACGAATGCCCAGCTCGCGCTCACGGAGAACGGTGTAGATGCGGGCGATGTCCTTCTTTACCGCGCGCAGACGACCGTGGTTCTCCAGCTGACCGGTGGCGGACTGGAAACGCAGGTTGAACAGCTCTTCCTTGGCCTTGCGGAGTTCTTCAACGAGACGCTCGTTGTCGAAACCGTCCAGCTGTGCGGATGCAAGTTCCTTGGATCCTACTGCCATTTCTACTCACCACCTTCGCGACGCACAATGCGTGCCTTCAACGGCAGCTTGTGGATTGCCAGGCGCAGGGCCTCGCGAGCTACCTCTTCACTGACACCGGAGAGTTCGAAGAGAACCCGGCCCGGCTTGACGTTTGAGACCCACCATTCCGGAGAACCCTTACCGGAACCCATGCGGGTTTCAGCAGGCTTCTTCGTCAGCGGACGGTCCGGGTAAATGTTGATCCAGACCTTTCCGCCACGCTTGATGTGGCGGGTCATCGCGATACGGGCAGATTCGATCTGACGGTTCGTGACGTAGGCCGGGCTCAGAGCCTGGATGCCCCACTCACCGAAGGAGACCTGGGTGCCGCCCGTAGCAGCGCCGGAACGACCCGGGTGGTGCTGCTTACGGTGCTTGACTCGACGTGGGATAAGCATTTAAGCCTGTCCTCCTTCTACTGCAGCAGGTGCAGCCTCAACTGCCGGAGCTTCGGCGGCAGCCGGAGCTGCCTCAGCTGCGGGGCGGTCGGGACGACGGCGGCGGTCACCACGGTCGGCGCCACCCGGGCGGCCCGGGCGGTCGCCGGCACGGCCACGGGACGGAGCAGCAGCTGCCTGCTGAGCCAGTTCCTTGGCAGTGACGTCGCCCTTGTAGATCCAAACCTTCACGCCGATGCGGCCGAAGGTGGTCTTGGCCTCGTAGAAGCCATAGTCGATGTTCGCGCGCAGGGTGTGCAGGGGCACACGGCCTTCGCGGTAGAACTCCGAGCGGGACATTTCTGCGCCGCCCAGTCGACCCGAGCAAGCGATCCGGATGCCCTTGGCACCGGCACGCTGTGCGGACTGCATGGCCTTCTTCATCGCACGGCGGAACGCCACGCGGGAAGTCAGCTGCTCTGCAACGCCCTGGGCAACAAGCTGGGCTTCCATCTCGGGGTTCTTGACCTCGAGGATGTTCAGCTGTACCTGCTTGCCCGTGAGCTTCTCGAGCTCGCCGCGGATGCGGTCTGCTTCAGCGCCGCGGCGGCCGATGACGATGCCCGGACGTGCCGTGTGGATATCCACGCGGACACGGTCGCGGGTGCGCTCGATTTCGACCTTGGCGATACCGGCGCGCTCCATGCCCGTGGACATGAGCTGGCGGATACGGATGTCTTCGCGAACGAAGTCCTTGTACCGCTGGCCGGCCTTGGTGCTGTCAGCAAACCAGTGCGATACGTGATCGGTGGTGATGCCGAGTCGGAACCCGTGCGGGTTAACTTTCTGTCCCACTTAGCGAGCCTCCTCTTTCTCCGGGGTAGCGACTACCACGGTGATGTGGCTCGTGCGCTTCTTGATCTGAAATGCACGACCCTGGGCTCGCGGCTGGAACCGCTTCATGGTCGGGCCTTCATCAACAAACGCTTCGCTGATGATGAGGTCACCTTCGTCAAACGCCACGCCGTCGCGGTCCGCGAGGACCCGGGCGTTGGAGATTGCCGACTGAACTACCTTGAATACCGGCTCCGAAGCTGCCTGCGGGGCAAACTTCAGAATTGCCAGAGCCTCATTCGCTTGCTTACCACGAACAAGGTTGACGACGCGCCGGGCCTTCATAGGCGTTACGCGGATGTGACGCGCAATTGCCTTGGCTTCCATTGCTTTCCTTCTCTCGTCTTTGACGTAAGTGCAGGCGCCTAGCGGCGCTTGCCCTTACGGTCGTCCTTGACATGGCCGCGGAATGTCCGCGTGGGAGCGAATTCGCCGAGCTTGTGCCCGACCATCGACTCAGTGACAAACACGGGGATGTGCTTGCGTCCGTCGTGTACGGCGATCGTGTGGCCGAGCATGTCGGGGACGATCATCGAGCGGCGGGACCAGGTCTTGATGACGTTCTTGGTGCCCTTTTCGTTTTCCCTGGCTACCTTCACAAAGAGGTGCTGGTCAACGAAAGGACCTTTTTTCAGGCTGCGTGGCATGTGTCCAGGCTCCTATCGCTTGTTCTTGCCAGTACGACGGCGACGAACAATAAGCTTGTCGCTCTCTTTGTTGGGACGGCGGGTGCGGCCTTCGCGCTTACCGTTCGGGTTGACGGGGTTACGTCCACCGGACGTCTTACCCTCGCCACCACCGTGCGGGTGATCGACCGGGTTCATGGCGACACCACGGACGGTCGGGCGAACGCCCTTCCAGCGCATACGGCCAGCCTTGCCCCAGTTGATGTTCGACTGCTCGGCGTTGCCGACCTCGCCGACGGTTGCGCGGCAGCGCACGTCAACGTTGCGGATTTCGCCGGAAGGCAGACGCAGCTGGGCGAAACGGCCTTCCTTTGCAACGAGCTGGATCGATGCGCCGGCGGAGCGGCCCATCTTGGCGCCGCCACCCGGACGCAGTTCGACTGCGTGGATTACGGTACCGACCGGGATGTTGCGCAGCGGAAGGTTGTTGCCGGGCTTGATGTCAGCGTCGGCGCCGGCCTCTACGAAGTCGCCCTGGGACAGCTTGTTCGGGGCGATGATGTAACGCTTGGTGCCATCAACGTAGTGCAGGAGGGCGATCCGAGCCGTGCGGTTCGGGTCGTACTCGATTTCGGCAACGCGGGCGTTGACGCCGTCCTTGTCGTGGCGACGGAAGTCGATCAGACGGTACTGGCGCTTGTGTCCACCACCCTTGTGACGGGTCGTGATCTTACCGGAGTTGTTACGGCCACCCTTTTTCGGGAGGGGACGTACCAACGACTTTTCCGGCGTCGACCGCGTGATTTCAGTGAAGTCCGCTACGCTCGAGCCGCGACGGCCCGGGGTAGTCGGCTTGTATTTACGGATTCCCATAATTTATTTCCTCGTTAAAGTGGTCTCCGCTATGAAAGCGGACCGCCGAAGATGTCGATAGTGCCTTCTTTGAGGCTCACAATGGCACGCTTGGTGTTCTTGCGGGTACCCCAGCCGAATTTGGTGCGCTTGCGCTTACCGGCACGGTTGATGGTGTTGATCGATTCGACCTTGACGGAGAAAATCTTCTCCACGGCCAGCTTGATCTCGGTCTTGTTCGAACGGGGGTCCACCAGGAAGGTGTACTTGCCCTCATCGATCAGGCCGTAGCTCTTTTCCGAGACAACGGGTGCAAGCACGACGTCGCGCGGGTCCTTGATGGTGGCTGCACTCACTTGGCATCCTCCTCGTTCTTTGCAACCTTGTCAGCAACGAATGCTTCGTAGGCAGCCTTGGTGAAGACTACGTCGTCGGAAACGAGCACGTCGTAGGTGTTCAGCTGGTCTGCGTACAGAACGTGAACTTCCTCGAGGTTGCGCACGGACAGTGCAGCAACGTCGTTGGCGCGCTCAATGACAACGAGCAGGTTCTTGCGCTCGGAAACTCCGCGCAGGGTTGCCAGTGCTTCTTTGGAGGACGGCTTGGAGCCGGCAACCAGGTCAGCAACGACGTGGACGCGGCCGTTGCGGGCGCGGTCCGAGAGTGCGCCGCGCAGTGCAGCAGCAATCATCTTCTTGGGGGTGCGCTGGCTGTAGTCACGCGGCGTGGGGCCGTGGACAACGCCACCACCGGTCATGTGAGGAGCACGGATGGAACCCTGACGGGCGCGGCCGGTGCCCTTCTGCTTGAACGGCTTGCGACCTGCACCGGAAACCTCGGCGCGGGTCTTGGTCTTGTGGGTACCCTGGCGAGCAGCAGCGAGCTGGGCAACGACGACCTGGTGCAGCAGCGGCACGTTGGTCTGTACGTCGAAGATCTCTGCAGGCAGGTCAACCTTGACAGTGCTAGTCATTGAACTAGGCTCCCTTCACGGCGGTGCGTACGAGTACGACCTGGCCGCGGGCACCGGGAACGGCGCCCTTGATAAGGAGCAGCGACTTCTCGACGTCAACCGCGTGGACCGTGAGGTTCAGCGTGGTGTGACGAACGGCGCCCATGCGGCCGGCCATTTTCATGCCCTTGAAGACGCGGCTCGGGGTGGATGCGCCACCGATTGAACCGGGCTTACGGTGGTTCTTGTGGGCACCGTGGGAAGCTCCAACGCCGTGGAAGCCGTGACGCTTCATAACACCGGCGAAGCCCTTACCCTTGGTGGTGCCAACGACGTCGATCTTCTGGCCGGCTTCGAAGAGCTCAACGGAGAGCTCCTGGCCCAGCTCGTAAGAGTCAGCATCTGCAGTGCGCAGTTCTACGACGTGGCGGCGAGGCGTGACGCCTGCCTTTTCAAAGTGACCAGCCAGCGGCTTGGTGACCTTGCGGGGATCGATCTGGCCGTAGCCGATCTGAACGGCGACATAGCCATCAGTTTCTGCATTGCGCAGCTGCGTGATGACGTTCGAGTCAGCCTGGACCACAGTGACGGGGATGAGCTTGTTGTTCTCGTCCCAGACCTGGGTCATGCCGAGCTTCGTGCCCAGCAGGCCCTTTACGTTACGGGTTGCGGTCATAGTCTCTCAGCACCTCCCTACAGCTTGATTTCGATGTTCACGTCGGCCGGCAGGTCGAGACGCATAAGCGAGTCAACAGCCTTGGGCGTGGGGTCGATGATGTCGATCAGACGCTTGTGCGTGCGCATTTCAAAGTGCTCGCGGCTGTCCTTGTACTTGTGCGGAGAGCGGATAACGCAGTAAACGTTCTTCTCCGTCGGCAGCGGCACGGGGCCGACTACCGTTGCGCCTGCGCGCGTGACCGTCTCAACGATCTTCCGTGCTGAAACGTCAATGACCTCGTGGTCGTATGACTTCAGCCGGATGCGGATTTTTTGTCCCGCCATGTCGCCTGACTCTCTTTCAGTAAATGCTGCTCTGTTTACTTACCTGTTGTATGTGGCTGCCGAAGCATTTGAAGTCGTGACTACCACCCGCCGCACAAGCTGAATCCGGAAAAATCCGGGTTCCTCAACCTGCCGGCGTAACCGACCCCCGCGGTCGGGCGTGTCGCACGTTTTCACACGTACTCGTCCGCAATTCCGTGGGGAGTGGGTTATGTTTGGTCTCTTACCTGGACCCTGGCACCCGGCATTATCCGGATCGGGACGCGAAAGAGCGCTTGAACAACTCATCTAGTATGCCGGATTTTATGGGCAGAAGCGAATCAGGGCGCTGCACGGCAGTGCAGTCACTGCAGGCAGCTGACCTTGGGTCGTTGTCCTGAACCGCCATCGAATGGATGATAGGGGCATGACTGTGCAGGACTCTGTAGCAGTTCAGGCTCTCGCCGCACGCCTGAGCCCCGGGTTCACCCTGGGAGTTGCCTCCGCGGCCTTCCAGATCGAGGGCGCCCTCGCGGCCGGCGGCCGCGGGCCCTCCGGGTGGGATGCCTTTGCCGAGAAGCCGGGGAACATCCTGCACGGCCACTCCCCCGCCGTCGCCTGCGACCACTACAACCGGGCGGCCGAAGACGTCGGGCTCATGCGCGAGCTCGGAATCGACTCCTACCGCTTCTCGATCTCATGGCCGCGGGTCCAGCCTGCGGGCACCGGCCGGTTCAACGCCGCGGGCCTGGACTTCTATGACCGCCTGATCGACCGGCTGCTCGCCGCCGGCATCTCCCCCATGGCCACCCTCTACCATTGGGACACCCCGCTCCCCCTCGAGCACCGGGGCGGCTGGATGAACCGTTCGACGGCGGAGCGGTTCGCCGAGTACTGTGCGGCGGCAGGCCAGCGGTTCGGCGACCGCGTCGCGCAGTGGGTGACGCTGAACGAACCGGCCTCGGTCACGCTCAACGGTTACGCCATGGACATCCATGCCCCCGGCCGCGGCCTGCTCTTCGATGCCCTGCCCTCAGTGCGCCATCAGCTCCTGGGCCATGGCCTCGCGGTGCAGGCCCTGCGGGCGGCGGGGGTCCGCGGCGGCGTCGGCGTGACGAACCTGCATTCCCCCGTCCGGCCGGCTTCCGGGTCGCTGACGGACCGGCTGCTGGCCAGGGTGTTCGACCTCGTGCTGAACCGTCTCTACGCGGACCCGATCCTCCTGGGCCGCTTTCCCAAGCCGCCGCTGATCGCCCGGCCGTGGTTCCGGTCCCTGGGGAGAGTCTCCGATGCGGACCTGGCCACGATCCACCAGCCGCTGGATTTCTATGGCCTGAACTACTACTACCCCGTGAAGGTGGCCACGGGGCGCGGCGTCAACACCCCCTCGGGAACCGTGGAGGAGTTGCTGAAGATCCCGTTCCATCTCGCCGCGTTCCCGGAGTACGAGCGCACCGGATTCGGCTGGCCGGTCGCCCCGGACCATCTGGGGATCCTGCTGCGGGAGTTGAAGGACAGATACGGCGAGGCCCTGCCGCCGCTCTACATCACCGAGAGCGGCGCGAGCTTCCCCGAACCGGACCACGTCACCGGCCCCATCCCCGACGCCGGACGGATCAGCTACCTCGCCGCACACCTGGCCCAGGCGGTGGACGCCACCTCACCMGGCGGAATAGCCCACGACGTCGACCTGCTCGGCTACTACGTCTGGACGCTCATGGACAACTTTGAATGGGCGGCGGGCTACTCACAGCGCTTCGGCCTGGTGCATGTGGATTTCAAGACGCTCCAGCGCACGCCCAAGGACTCGTACTACTGGTACCAGGCGCTTGCGCGGGCCCGGCGCGCCTGAGTTCCTCCCCCGCAGGGTTATTGGTTGCGGTTCGCCCGGTTGATGCGCTTGGCGCGCTCTATCTCCTGGCGGAAGTGCCGCTTCGCCCAAAAGAACACGACGACTGCCGCGACGACGATGAGCAGAAAAATGAACCAGCCCATGGTGAGCTCCTTTCCCCTCCTGTAAAGGTATCAGGAACTTAAAAAGAACAGCCCCGCTGCGTGTGCAGCGGGGCTGTTCTTTGGTTTTCCGTGACCGTCAACCGGCCAGGATAACCATGATCAGCAAGTACTACTTGATGATCTTGGTGACGCGTCCCGAACCAACGGTGCGGCCGCCTTCGCGGATAGCGAAGCCGAGGCCATCTTCCATTGCGATCGGCTGGATGAGCGCAACGGTCATCTCAGTGTTGTCGCCGGGCATAACCATTTCCGTGCCTTCCGGCAGGGTGATAACGCCGGTTACGTCCGTGGTGCGGAAGTAGAACTGCGGGCGGTAGTTGGAGTAGAACGGGTTGTGACGCCCGCCTTCGTCCTTGGAGAGGATGTAGACGTTAGCCTCGAAGTCGGTGTGCGGGGTGATGGAACCCGGCTTGACGACAACCTGGCCACGCTCGACATCGTCGCGCTTCAGACCGCGGAGCAGGAGGCCACAGTTCTCGCCGGCCCATGCTTCGTCGAGCTGCTTGTGGAACATCTCGATACCGGTAACCGTGGTCTTCTGGACCGGGCGGATGCCGACGATCTCGACCTCGGAGTTGATCGCGAGGGTTCCACGCTCGGCGCGGCCCGTAACAACGGTGCCACGGCCGGTGATCGTGAAGACGTCTTCGATCGGCATCAGGAAGGGCTTGTCGCGGTCGCGTACCGGGTCCGGAACGGACTCGTCGACTGCTGCCATGAGGTCCTCAACGGACTTGACCCAGACGGGGTCGCCTTCGAGGGCCTTCAGGCCGGAAACGCGAACAACGGGAGCCTCGTCGCCGTCGAAGCCCTGCGAGCTGAGCAGCTCACGAACTTCCATTTCGACGAGGTCGAGGAGCTCTTCGTCATCGACCATGTCAGCCTTGTTCAGCGCGACCAGCAGGTAGGGAACGCCAACCTGGCGGGCGAGCAGAACGTGCTCACGGGTCTGTGCCATCGGGCCGTCAGTGGCGGCAACCACGAGGATTGCACCGTCCATCTGAGCAGCGCCGGTGATCATGTTCTTGATGTAGTCAGCGTGACCCGGAGCGTCTACGTGTGCGTAGTGGCGCTTCTCGGTCTGGTACTCAACGTGGGAGATGTTGATGGTAATGCCGCGCTGACGCTCTTCGGGAGCAGAGTCAATCGACGCGAAGTCACGCTTCTCGTTGAGAGTCGGGTACTTGTCGTACAGCACCTTGGAAATGGCGGCCGTCAGCGTCGTCTTACCGTGGTCAACGTGACCAATGGTACCGATGTTAACGTGCGGCTTAGTCCGCTCGAACTTTGCCTTTGCCACAGGTTCCTCCTAGAACGTTTTCAAATGACTTACCCTTCGGCCGCGCTTGTCGCGACAGAAACTCCAGTAAGTCTACTTGGGGGGCTTTGGATTGGTGAAATTGCAGATTCAGGTACTAATGCTAGTGCCTAGAGCCTGTTCGTGCAGACGGCCGCACTCCGGCCTGGCCGGACTACAGCTGACCGGAGTCCGGCCGCCTGCACCAGATGAATCTCCGCTGGCGGAGGCCCATCCGAGTTTTCGTTGCTGCGATGCGTCCTAGGGACTACTCGCCGCGGTTCTTCTGGATGATCTCGTCGGCAACTGCCTTCGGGACCTCGGCGTAGCTGTTGAACGTCATGGAGTACACAGCGCGGCCCTGGGTCTTCGACCGCAGGTCACCGATGTAGCCGAACATGCCGGACAGCGGGACGTGCGCGCGAATAACCTTGACGCCCTGGGCATCCTCCATGGACTGCATCTGGCCACGGCGGGAGTTGAGGTCACCGATAACTTCACCCATGTATTCCTCAGGGGTGCGGACCTCGACATCCATCAGCGGTTCGAGCAGAACAGGGTTCGCCTTGCGTGCGGCTTCCTTGAAAGCCATACGGCCGGCGATCTTGAACGCCATTTCCGAGGAGTCAACATCGTGGTAAGCGCCGTCAATCAGCGTCGCCTTGATGCCGACAACCGGGTAACCGGCCAGGACGCCGTCGTTGAGCGCATCCTGGATGCCGGCGTCGACGGACGGGATGTACTCGCGCGGAACGCGGCCACCAGTGACCTTGTTCTCGAACTCGTACAGCTCGCCTTCCGCAGTGTCCAGCGGCTCGATCGCGATCTGGATCTTTGCGAACTGGCCGGAACCACCGGTCTGCTTCTTGTGCGTGTAGTCGTGACGCTCTACAGCACGCTTGATGGTCTCGCGGTAAGCAACCTGCGGCTTGCCAACGTTCGCCTCAACCTTGAATTCGCGGCGCATGCGGTCCACCAGGATGTCCAGGTGGAGCTCGCCCATGCCGGCGATGATGGTCTGGCCGGTGTCCTCGTTGAGGGAGACCTGGAAGGTCGGGTCCTCAGCGGAGAGCTTCTGGATGGCCGTGGAGAGCTTCTCCTGGTCACCCTTCGTGTTCGGCTCGATCGCAACCGAGATCACGGGCTCCGGGAAGCTCATGGACTCGAGGACGATCTGGTTGGACGGATCGCACAGGGTGTCGCCCGTGGTGGTGTCCTTCAGACCGATCGCTGCGTAGATGTGGCCGGCGGTAGCGCCCTCGACGGGCATTTCCTTGTTGGCGTGCATCTGGAACAGCTTGCCGATGCGCTCCTTCTTGCCCTTGGTGGAGTTGACCACCTGCGAGCCTGCTTCCACGTGACCGGAGTACACGCGGATGAAGGTGAGCTGACCGAAGAACGGGTGCGCGGCGATCTTGAAGGCCAGTGCGGAGAAGGGCTCTTCAGAGGACGGCTTGCGGGTGAGTTCCTTCTCTTCGTCGCGGGGATCGTGACCGATCATCGGCGGGACGTCGAGCGGGTTCGGCAGGTAATCCACGACGGCGTCGAGCATCGGCTGGACGCCGCGGTTCTTGAACGCGGAACCACAGAAGACCGGGTACAGCTCAGAGTTGATCGTCATCTTGCGGATGCCGGCCTTGAGCTCATCGATGCTGATCTCTTCGCCCTCGAGGTACTTCTCCATGAGTTCCTCAGAGGCCTCGGCAACAGTCTCAACGAGAGTTGCGCGGTACTCTTCGGCCTTCGCCTGGAGGTCAGCCGGGATCTCGCGGATCTCGTACTTGGCACCCATGGTGACGTCACCCTTGGAGTCGCCGGGCCAAACCAGCGAACGCATGTACAGGAGGTCGACGACGCCGATGAAGTCGTTCTCGGCGCCGATCGGCAGCTGCATGACGAGCGGCTTGGCACCGAGGCGGCTGATGATGGTGTCGACGGTGAAGTAGAAGTCAGCGCCGAGCTTGTCCATCTTGTTGACGAAGCAGATGCGCGGAACGTTGTACTTGTCGGCCTGGCGCCAAACAGTCTCGGACTGCGGCTCCACACCTTCCTTGCCGTCGAACACGGCGACAGCGCCGTCGAGGACGCGCAGGGAGCGCTCAACCTCGACCGTGAAGTCAACGTGGCCGGGGGTGTCGATGATGTTGATCTGGTTGTTTTCCCAGAAGCAGGTCACGGCGGCAGACGTGATGGTGATGCCGCGTTCCTTTTCCTGTTCCATCCAGTCAGTCGTCGAAGCGCCGTCGTGCGTTTCGCCGATCTTGTGGTTCACACCCGTGTAGAACAGGATGCGCTCGGTAGTAGTGGTCTTGCCGGCATCGATGTGGGCCATGATGCCGATGTTGCGGACCTTGCTAAGGTCGGTAAGCACGTCCTGTGCCACGGTGTCTCCCTTTCGGATGGACTGCACGTTCGCCGCCGGCTCTTTCGAGCCGGCGGCGTCCGGGAAGTATTACCAGCGGTAGTGTGCGAAGGCCTTGTTGGACTCGGCCATCTTGTGGGTGTCTTCGCGACGCTTCACAGCGGCACCGAGACCGTTCGAGGCATCCAGGATTTCGTTCTGGAGGCGCTCGGTCATGGTCTTTTCGCGGCGGGCCTTGGAGTAGCCAACCAGCCAGCGGAGGGCGAGGGCCGTGGAACGGCCCGGCTTGACCTCAACGGGAACCTGGTAGGTGGCGCCACCAACGCGGCGGGAGCGGACCTCAAGCGAAGGCTTGACGTTCTCCATGGCCTTCTTGAGGGCTGCAACGGGGTCGCCGCCGGACTTGGCGCGAGCACCCTCGAGTGCACCGTAAACGATGCGCTCTGCGGTGGACTTCTTGCCGTCAACCAGCACCTTGTTGATGAGCTGGGTGACCAGCGGGGAGCCGTAAACGGGATCTAGAACTAGCGGCCGCTTGGGGGCCGGACCCTTGCGAGGCATATTACTTCTTCTCCATCTTTGCGCCGTAGCGGCTGCGAGCCTGCTTACGGTTCTTGACACCCTGGGTATCGAGGGCGCCACGGACGATCTTGTAGCGGACACCCGGAAGGTCCTTCACGCGGCCGCCGCGAACGAGCACAATGGAGTGCTCCTGCAGGTTGTGGCCTACACCGGGGATGTAAGCGGTGACTTCAATGCCACCGTTGAGGCGCACGCGAGCAACCTTACGCAGAGCCGAGTTCGGCTTCTTCGGGGTCGTCGTGTACACGCGGGTGCAGACACCGCGGCGCATGGGGCTGCCGTTAAGCGCGGGGGCCTTGGTCTTTTTGACCTTCGGCGTGCGGCCCTTGCGGACCAGCTGGTTAATCGTAGGCACTCTCGTGTTCTCCGTTTTATCCGGAGCGGCCGTTGGCGGCCGCTCTCTTGTCGCTGCGCCTCGCCGCCCGAGCTTTGAAGTTCTCTCCAGAGCAGCTGAGGCGAAGCCTTAATAGTCGGACCGCACGCCGGGGTCCAAGGACTTTCGACCTGAACTGCCCCTAGGCATGCGAAAATGTGGCATACGTTGCACAAGAACCCTGCAAACCGGAAACGTCGTCCTGGTCAAGCCCTACAGCTGCAAGCTGTCTAACTAAGACCGGCGCACTCATCCACTGCCACAATAACAATTAGTCTCAAGTCTAACACGGACGGGTCCCAGCCCTTAATCGGCGCGGATTCCCGTCCATTGCTGAGGTACGGCCCTTCTGAAGGGTCTAAAGGGCCATAGCTCAGCAATCGATCGTTGAACGGGGTCAAAAGGAAGGGCCCCGCCCCCGCTCCGCTGAAAAGCAGAGTGGTGACGGGGCCCGACGTCGAGCTGCAAGGGCAGGGCGGCCGGGTCCCTCGTGGCGCGGAACGCGACACGAAAGGGCCCGCCCTGCCCGTTAGCGGAAGTCGCTGCCGAGGTCGTAGTCATCCAGCGGGATGGCGTGGAACTCAGGAGCTCCGTCGCCGCCCAGCGTGTCGTAGGAGAAGTCGCTGAATGCGCTCGGGCCGGTGAACAGGTTGGCCTTCGCTTCTTCAGTCGGTTCCACCGTGACCTCGGTGTAGCGCGGGAGACCCGTGCCGGCCGGGATGAGCTTACCGATGATGACGTTTTCCTTGAGGCCGAGCAGCGGATCGCTCTTGCCTTCCATGGCCGCCTGCGTCAGGACGCGGGTGGTCTCCTGGAAGGAAGCTGCGGACAGCCAGGACTCGGTCGCCAGGGACGCCTTGGTGATGCCCATGAGCTCGGGACGGCCGGAAGCCGGCGTCTTGCCCTCGGACACAACGCGGCGGTTGGCCTCTTCGAAGCGGCTGCGTTCGGCGAGCTCGCCGGGCAGCAGGTCCGATTCGCCGGACTCGATGACCGTGACGCGGCGCAGCATCTGGCGGACGATAACCTCGACGTGCTTGTCGTGGATACCGATGCCCTGGCTGCGGTACACGCCCTGGACTTCGTCCACCAGGAACTTCTGCGCGGCACGGGGGCCCATGATGCGCAGCACCTGCTTGGGGTCGACCGGGCCGTTGATGAGCTTCTGGCCAACGCTGACGTGATCGCCGTCTTCGATGAGGAGACGTGAACGGCGCAGCACCGGGTAGGCGATCTCTTCAGATCCGTCATCCGGGGTGATGACCAGGCGCATCTGGCGCTCGGACTCTTCGATGGTGATGCGGCCGGCTGCTTCAGCAATCGGTGCGACACCCTTCGGAGTACGGGCTTCGAAGAGCTCCTGGATACGGGGCAGACCCTGGGTGATGTCGTCGCCGCCGCTGGCCGAAACTGCACCACCGGTGTGGAACGTACGCATGGTCAGCTGGGTGCCCGGCTCACCGATGGACTGTGCGGCGATAATGCCCACGGCCTCACCGATGTCGACGGTCTTGCCAGTGGCCAGCGAACGGCCGTAGCACAGGGCGCAGGTGCCGACGCTGGACTCACAGGTGAGTACGGAGCGGACCTTGACCTCGGTGATGCCGGCTGCGAACAGTTCGGCAATGACGACGTCGCCGCAGTCAGTGCCGGCCGCTGCCAGGACCTTGCCCGCGGAGTCGACGACGTCCACGGCCAGGGTGCGGGCGTAGGCGCTGTTCTCGACGTTCTCGTCCAGGACGAGGACGCCGTTGGCGTCGGCCACGGCGATCGCGGTCATCAGGCCGCGCTCGGTACCGCAGTCCTCTTCGCGGACAATGACGTCCTGCGAGACGTCCACCAGACGACGGGTCAGGTAACCCGAGTTGGCGGTACGCAGGGCGGTGTCAGCCAGACCCTTACGGGCACCGTGCGTGGCGATGAAGTATTCCAGCACCGACAGGCCCTCGCGGTAGGAGGACTTGATCGGACGCGGGATGATTTCACCCTTCGGGTTGGCCACCAGGCCACGGATACCCGCGATCTGACGGACCTGCATCCAGTTACCACGTGCGCCGGAGGACACCATGCGGTTGATGGTGTTCATCGGGGACAGGCTGTCACGCATCGCCTGGGCGATCTCGTTGGTTGCCTTGTTCCAGATCTCGATCAGTTCCTGGCGACGCTCGTCGTCGTCGATCAGGCCCTTGTCGTACTGGCCCTGGATCTTGGCGGCCATGGTCTCGTAACCGGCGAGGATCCGCGGCTTGTCCGTGGGCACCTCGATGTCGGAGATGGCAACCGTGACGCCCGAGCGGGTGGCCCAGTAGAAACCGGCATCCTTCAGGTTGTCCAGCGTTGCCGCCGTGATGACCTTCGGGTAGCGCTCGGCGAGGTCGTTGACGATCGTGGACAGCTCGCCCTTGTCGGCAACGTTCTCAACCCACGGGTAGTCCGCGGGCAGCGTCTGGTTGAAGATGACCTGGCCGAGGGAGGTCTCGACCAATGTGGTCTGACCGGGCTCCCAGCCCTCCGGGGCTTCCCAGCCGGCGTAGGGCACGAAGCCCTCGAGGCGGATCTTGACCTTGGAGTTCAGGTGCAGCTCGTGAAGGTCGTAGGCCATGATGGCTTCCGCGACGGAGGAGAAGATCCGGCCTTCGCCAGCTGAACCGACACGCTTGGTGGTCAGGTGGTAGAGACCGATGATCATATCCTGCGAAGGCAGGGTCACCGGGCGGCCGTCGGACGGCTTCAGGATGTTGTTCGAGGACAGCATCAGGATGCGGGCCTCGGCCTGGGCTTCGGGGCTCAGCGGCAGGTGCACTGCCATCTGGTCGCCGTCGAAGTCGGCGTTGAAGGCGCCACAAACCAGCGGGTGCAGCTGGATTGCCTTGCCTTCAACAAGCTGCGGCTCGAACGCCTGGATGCCGAGGCGGTGCAGGGTAGGTGCACGGTTCAGCAGCACAGGGTGCTCGGTGATGATCTCTTCGAGGACGTCCCAGACCTGCGGACGGTAACGCTCCACCATGCGCTTGGCCGACTTGATGTTCTGTGCGTGGTTGAGGTCAACCAGGCGCTTCATCACGAACGGCTTGAAGAGCTCCAGGGCCATCTGCTTGGGCAGACCACACTGGTGCAGCTTCAGCTGCGGGCCGACGACGATGACCGAACGGCCGGAGTAGTCGACGCGCTTGCCGAGGAGGTTCTGGCGGAAACGACCCTGCTTGCCCTTGAGCATGTCGCTCAGGGACTTCAGCGGGCGGTTGCCCGGTCCGGTGACCGGACGGCCGCGGCGGCCGTTGTCGAAGAGGCTGTCAACAGCTTCCTGAAGCATGCGCTTCTCGTTGTTGACGATGATCTCCGGAGCACCGAGGTCAAGCAGGCGCTTGAGGCGGTTGTTGCGGTTGATCACGCGGCGGTAGAGGTCGTTGAGGTCGGAGGTCGCGAAGCGGCCACCGTCCAGCTGGACCATCGGGCGCAGTTCCGGCGGGATCACCGGGACGGCGTCCAGAACCATGCCAAGCGGGCTGTTGTTGGTGGTCAGGAACGCGTTGACCACCTTGAGCCGCTTCAGGGCACGCGTCTTGCGCTGGCCCTTGCCGTTGGCGATGACGTCGCGCAGCATGTCGGACTCGGCCTGCATGTCGAAGTTCTCAAGACGCTTCTTGATGGCCTCGGCACCCATGGAGCCTTCGAAGTACATGCCGTAGCGGTCGCGCAGTTCGCGGTACAGGCCCTCGTCACCTTCGAGGTCAGCGACCTTGAGGTTCTTGAAGCGGTCCCAGACCTGCTCGAGGCGCTCGATTTCGGCGTCGGCGCGCTTGCGGACGTTCGCCATCTGGCGGTCGGCGGAGTCGCGGGCCTTCTTCTTGTCGGCAGCCTTGGCGCCTTCGCCTTCGAGACGGGCAAGCTCGTTCTCGAGGTCGCGGGCGATCGTGGCGATGTCCGAGTCGCGGTTGTCGATCAGCTGCTTCTTCTCGATGTCGTGCTCAACCTGGAGGTTGGGCAGTTCTTCGTGGCGGCTGTCGGCGTCGACGCTCGTGATCATGTAGGCGGCGAAGTAGATGACCTTTTCGAGGTCCTTCGGTGCCAGGTCAAGGAGGTAGCCCAGGCGGGACGGAACACCCTTGAAGTACCAGATGTGCGTGACCGGGGCRGCCAGCTCGATGTGGCCCATGCGYTCACGGCGSACCTTGGCGCGGGTGACCTCAACGCCACACCGCTCACAGATGATGCCCTTGAAGCGCACGCGCTTGTACTTACCGCAGTAGCATTCCCAGTCGCGGGACGGTCCGAAGATCTTCTCGCAGAAGAGGCCGTCCTTCTCGGGCTTGAGCGTGCGGTAGTTGATGGTTTCCGGCTTCTTAACCTCGCCGTACGACCAGCCACGGATGTCTTCCGCGGTGGCGAGGCCGATCTGCATGAGGCCGAAGGAGGATTCGCTGGACATATGGTCCCTGTTCTCTCTTGTTCTCTAAATTCTGAAGTCTTGGGTTACGGGAAGAGGCCGAGAGGCCCGGAGAAAAGTCAGCGCGGCGGGGCCGGCTGCTTTTCTCCGGGCGCTCTGCTAGACCTCTTCTACGGAACTGGGCTCTGCACGAGACAGATCGATGCCCAGTTCTTCCGCAGCCGTGAAGACTGCGTCATCAGAGTCACGCATTTCAATTGTGGTTCCGTCCGTGGAAAGCACTTCCACGTTCAGGCACAGCGACTGCATTTCCTTGATCAAGACCTTGAAGGACTCAGGAACGCCCGGCTCGGGGATGTTCTCGCCCTTGACGATGGCTTCGTAGACCTTCACACGACCGTGGATATCATCCGACTTGATCGTGAGGAGCTCCTGGAGCGTGTAGGCGGCGCCGTAAGCYTCGAGCGCCCACACTTCCATTTCACCGAAGCGCTGGCCACCGAACTGTGCCTTACCACCCAGCGGCTGCTGCGTGATCATGGAGTACGGGCCGGTGGAGCGGGCGTGGATCTTGTCGTCCACCAGGTGGTGGAGCTTCAGGATGTACATGTAGCCGACCGAGATCGGATCCGGGAACGGCTCGCCGGAGCGGCCGTCGAACAGACGGGTCTTGCCGGAAGAGTTGATCAGGCGGTCGCCGTCGCGGGTGACGTTGGTGGAATCGAGCAGGCCCGTGATTTCCTCTTCACGCGCACCGTCGAAGACCGGCGTCGCCACAGTGGTCTGGCCACTCTCGCGCGGCAGGTTCGGCAGCTGCTTGACCCACTCGGGCTCGCCCTCGATCTTCCAGCCGGTCTTGGCAACCCAGCCGAGGTGCGTTTCGAGCACCTGGCCGACGTTCATACGGCCCGGAACACCCAGCGGGTTCAGGACGATATCAACGGGGGTACCGTCGGCAAGGAAGGGCATGTCCTCGATCGGAAGGATCTTGGAGATAACACCCTTGTTGCCGTGGCGGCCGGCGAGCTTGTCGCCGTCGGTGATCTTGCGCTTGGCAGCCACGTAGACGCGCACCAGCTGGTTCACGCCCGGGGGCAGCTCGTCGTCGTTGTCGCGGTCGAAGACGCGGACACCGATCACGGTGCCGGACTCGCCGTGCGGAACCTTCAGGGAGGTGTCGCGCACTTCGCGGGACTTCTCACCGAAGATGGCGCGCAGCAGGCGCTCTTCCGGGGTCAGCTCGGTCTCGCCCTTGGGGGTGACCTTACCGACCAGGATGTCGCCGGCTTCAACCTCGGCACCGATGTGGATGATGCCGCGCTCGTCCAGGCCTGCCAGGACTTCCTCAGACACGTTGGGGATGTCACGGGTGATTTCCTCGGCACCAAGCTTGGTGTCGCGGGCATCGATCTCGTGCTCCTCGATGTGGATGGAGGACAGGACGTCCTCGGCCACGATGCGCTGGGACAGGATGATGGCATCCTCGAAGTTGTGGCCTTCCCATGACATGAATGCCACAAGCAGGTTCTTACCGAGGGCGAGCTCGCCCTGGTCCGTTGCCGGGCCGTCAGCGATGATGCCGCCAACTTCCAGGCGCTGGCCTTCGTTAACCAGGACACGGTTGTTATAGCAGTTGCCCTGGTTGGAGCGGGCGAACTTGTTGATGCGGTAGTTGGTTTCCGTACCGTCGTCGTTGAGCATGATGACCAGCTCAGCGGAGACCTCGGTAACCACACCGGCCTTCTTGGCGATGGTGACGTCACCGGCGTCGACAGCTGCGGCGCGTTCCATGCCGGTACCGACGAACGGCGCCTCGGAACGGACCAGCGGCACGGCCTGGCGCTGCATGTTGGCACCCATGAGTGCACGGTTGGCATCGTCATGCTCGAGGAACGGGATCAGGGCGGTAGCCACGGACACCATCTGGCGCGGGGAAACGTCCATGAACTCGACGTCGGCGGCGGGAACCAGCACGGGCTCGCCTCCACCACCGCGGGCGCGGACCAGGACGGTCTCTTCCGCGAAACGCTTGTTCTCGTCGAGCGGGGCGTTGGCCTGTGCGATCAGGACCTCGGCCTCGTCGTCGGCSGTGAGGTACTTGACCTCATCGGAGACGACACCCTCGGCAACAAGGCGGTACGGGGTCTCGATGAAACCGAACGGGTTGATGCGTCCGTAGGATGCCAGCGAACCGATCAGACCAATGTTCGGGCCTTCAGGAGTTTCGATGGGGCACATACGTCCGTAGTGGGACGGGTGCACGTCACGAACTTCCATGCCGGCACGGTCACGGGACAGACCACCCGGGCCAAGCGCGGACAGGCGGCGCTTGTGGGTCAGACCCGACAGCGGGTTGTTCTGGTCCATGAACTGGGACAGCTGGGAAGTTCCGAAGAACTCCTTGATGGCTGCCACGACGGGACGGATGTTGATCAGGGTCTGCGGCGTGATGGCCTCGACGTCCTGGGTCGTCATGCGTTCGCGGACGACGCGCTCCATGCGGGACAGGCCGGTGCGGACCTGGTTCTCGATGAGTTCGCCGACGGCGCGGATGCGACGGTTGCCGAAGTGGTCGATGTCATCGATCTCGACGCGGAGCTCGTGGTCCTGGCCGTCGCGCTTACCCGTGAGGGTCTTCTCGCCGGCGTGCAGCGCAACCAGGAACTTGATCATGGCCACGATGTCTTCAACGTGCAGGACCGAAGCTTCCTTGTCGCCAAGGGAGCGGTCGATGCCAAGCTTGCGGTTGATCTTGTAACGGCCAACCTTGGCCAGATCGTAGCGCTTGGAGTTGAAGTACAGGTTGTCCAGCAGGGACTGGGCAGCCTCAACCGTGGGCGGCTCGCCCGGTCGCAGCTTCCGGTAGATGTCCAGCAACGCGTCTTCGCGGGTCTCGGTGGCGTCCTTCTCCAGCGTCGCGCGCATGGAGTCGTACTGGCCGAATTCCTCGAGGATCTGGCCTTCGGTCCAGCCGAGGGCCTTCAGCAGCACGGTGACGGACTGCTTGCGCTTGCGGTCAAGACGGACGCCGACCTGGTCGCGCTTGTCGATTTCGAGTTCGAACCAGGCGCCACGGGACGGGATGATCTTCGCGGTGAAGATGTCCTTGTCACTGGTCTTGTCGGCGGTGCGCTCAAAGTAGGCGCCCGGGGACCGGACCAGCTGGGAGACGACGACACGCTCGGTGCCGTTGACGACGAAGGTGCCCTTCTCGGTCATCAGCGGGAAGTCACCCATGAACACGGTCTGCTGCTTGATTTCGCCCGTGTTGTTGTTCATGAACTCGGCCTTGACGTACAGCGGAGCCGAGTACGTTGCGTCCCGGTCCTTGCACTCAGCCATGGTGTATTTGGGGTCAGCGAACTCCGGCTCGGAGAAACTCAGGGACATGGTGCCCTGGAAGTCCTCGATCGGGGAGATCTCTTCGAAGATGTCGGACAGACCCGAGGAGGTGGCGACGCTGAGGTCGCCTTCTTCGACGGCCTTCGCAACGCGCGCCTGCCAGCGTTCGTTTCCGACCAGCCAGTCAAAGCTGTCGGTTTGCAGGGCGAGCAGATTCGGAACATCAAGGGGTTCGTGAATCTTTGCGAATGAGAGCCGGCGGGTTGCACCGTCGGTGCTGTCGGCATTGATAGCGGTAGCGTTGTTTACATTAGAGGTGCTCGAGGCGACCAAGAGGGATCCTTCCACAGACCTTCAGGCGTTGTCAGATCTCCCCCGTTATGCACTCTGCAGAATGACTCCGCAGCGCTACCAGTCCGGTTCCGCTATATGACCCGGGACCCGCGCTGTCCATGCTGGTGCACGTTATTGACGGCACATTGATAGAACAGCTGTCAGGCTAAGCCCACCGCTATATGAAGGCTGAAGGTAAACAGGGAAGACGCAAATATCTACGATACGGCAAAGCAACCTACTTGTCTACCCCACTTCCGCCGGGATTGCAAGCACAAAGTTCCGGCGGGGATCCGGCAGGGATCTACTGGGGGTTCTGTTGAGTCTTGTTGCAGCGCTGCCTCAGTCTCGCCAGTCGGCGGCGGCGAGGGCCGGGACCGGGCCGAATGGATAGGTGACGGGGCTCACGATAACGTAGACATAAGTCGACGTAGATCGGAAGAAAAAACCATGAGCAATCCTGCAGACAACAACGATGTTGTCATCCTCTCCGCCGCCCGCACCCCCCAGGGACGCCTGAACGGGCAGCTGGCCAGCTTCACCGCCGTCGAGCTCGGCAGCCACGCCATCCGGGCGGCCCTTGCCGCCAGCGGCGTCAAAGCCGACCAGGTGGACAGCGTCATCATGGGCCAGGTCCTGCAGGCCGGGGCGGGCCAGAACCCGGCACGCCAGAGCGCGATCGGCGCCGGCATCGGCTGGAACGTCCCCACCGTGACCATCAACAAGGTCTGCCTCTCCGGCCTCACCGCGGTGATCGACGCCGCCCGGATGATCCGCAGCGGTGACGCCACGGTGGTGGTCGCCGGCGGCCAGGAATCCATGACCCGCGCACCGCACGTGCTGCCCGGGTCCCGGCAGGGCTGGGCGTACGGCACGGTCCAGGCCCTCGACGTGGCCGCGCACGACGGCCTGACCGATGCCTTCGACGGCCAGTCCATGGGGCTCTCGACCGAGAGCAAGAACCTGACCCTCGGCATCGACCGGGCTTCCCAGGACCGGGTGGCCGCCCAGTCGCACCAGCGTGCGGCGCGGGCCGCCAAGGACGGGGTCTTCGACGGCGAGATCGCCGCGATGAGCGTCAAGCAGCGCAAGGGCGATCCGATCGCCGTCACCTCCGACGAGGGCATCCGGCCGGAGACCAGCGTCGAATCGCTGGCCGGTCTCCGGGCCGCGTTCGTCACGGACGGAACCATCACAGCCGGCAACTCCTCTCCCCTGTCCGACGGCGCCGCCGCCCTGGTGCTGACCAGCCGGAAGTTCGCCGAGGACAACGGCCTGGACTACCTCGCCGTCGTCGGCAAGCCCGGCCAGGTCGCCGGTCCGGACAACTCGCTGCATTCCCAGCCGTCCAACGCCATCAAGAACGCCCTGGACAAGGCCGGCTGGTCCGTCGCCGACCTCGACTTCATCGAAATCAACGAGGCATTCGGCTCCGTGGCGGTCCAGTCCCTGAAGGACCTCGACTATCCGCTGGAGCAGTGCAACATCCACGGCGGTGCAATCGCCCTGGGCCACCCGATCGGGGCCTCCGGCGCCCGACTGGCCCTGCACGCGGCCCACGAACTCAAACGCCGCGGCACCGGCAAGGCGGCCGTGTCCCTGTGCGGCGGCGGCGGACAGGGCGAGGCCCTGCTGCTGTACCGCGACTGAACCGCCACCCGCAGACCCAAGAGAACCGGCAACGACCAGGAGCAGGAAAGGCTTGACGCGGATGGTGGAACAACGGACAACCAGCGGCGGCCGCGAGCGGTTCCTGGCCGACGCCGCGGCCCGCGGCCTGGACGTCGAGATCGTGGAACGCCTCGCCGCCAGGAGCCTTGAGGAGGCGGCCGGAATCCTGGGAATCCAACCCGCGGATATCGTGAAGTCCCTGGTGGTCAAGCACAAGGACGGGAGCTTCCTGTTCGCCCTGGTCCCGGGCGACCGCCAGATCTCCTGGCCCAAGCTGCGGGCGCTGCTGGGCGTCAACAAACTCTCGCTCCCGGCGGCGGAGACCGCGTTCGAGGCCACGGGGTACGAGCGCGGCACGATTACGCCGCTGGGCAGCATCCGCCCCTGGCCGGTCTACGCCGACCGGACCATCACGGGCCGGCGGATCTCCATGGGTGCCGGGGAACACGGCTACAGCGCTTTCGTGGACGCCGACGCCCTGACGGCGGCCCTTGGCGCCGTCAGGGCGGACATCACCGAACCCAACTAGCCCGCGCGGGTTAAAACCAACACCTCTTAAAAGCGACGCGGGGTCACTTACAGCCCATCCGGCGGTCAGGATGGGACGCAGGTGACCCCGCGTTCCTTGGTGTGCGTGTTGGGGTGGCGGGAGTGCTAGGCCGTGACGGTCAGCGGCGCCCCGTTGACGGTGAGCCGCCAGTTGGCCTGGCTGAAGGTGGCGACGTCCAGGGTGCCGCGGTCCACGACGTAGTCGATGATGCGCTGCCGGATCTCCTGCTGGCTGTTCGAGAGCACCGGTGCGCTCTTGACGGCCGGGAAATTGCCGCCGCCGCTCTGCCGGTAGTTGTTGATGGCCAGGGCGAATTCCTGCTCGGGCCGCAGCGCCTGGCCGCCGTAGCTGAGGTTGGCGATCCGGTCCCCCGCCGGCCGGGCGAGGTCGATCTCGTAGTCCAGCGGCGCGTCCAGGCCGTAGACGACGTCATAGTTGTAGTCCGGGGTGCCGTTCGGGGCCGCGGCCGTGACGGCGTTCGTGACGTCCTGGGCCCTGGCCGTGGTGGAGGTCACCGGTTTGAAGTACTGCGCGGACCACTCGAGGTAGGCCTTGACTTGCGCCCCGGTGACCTTGATGGACAGCAGCGTGTTGTCGAAGATATACAGTCCGGCGACATCGCGGATGGTCAGCGGTCCGGCCTTGACGTCCACTGCCCGGGAGAAGGCCGCTGCAATGGACAGGACGGGCAGCCCGGCCGCGGGACCGTTGGCGAGCTCGGCCTTGATGGTGSTGGCCTGGACGTARTTGATSGCRTCGATCGCGGCGGAATCSYCCCAGCAGGCGGTGGCCGTGCTGAGCGGGGCGGTGGAGGTCCCGATGACCTCGTTGACGTAGCTCACGGTGGCCTCGTGCCCGGCCTGCACGGCCCGGACGACGGCGGGATCGGCGTCGACGGTTTTGGCGTCCAAAAGGAGCGAATGCGCTGAGGTGACGCTCCACTTCCCCTTTTCCTTGGCGAGTCCGAGGTCCATGACCGATACGCGCATGCCCCACTTGAGCGGCTCGGTCAGGAGCACCTGCTTGCCTGTGGCCTTGTTGGTGACGAAGCGCTCCGGGATCTCCAGGTGGGCGTGCCCGACCAGGATGGCGTCGATGCCGGGGACTTCCTCGGCGAGCTGGGTGGACGCGTTCTCGGGGAAGGGCAGGGCGTCGCCGTAGGAGGATCCGGGCGTCGCCCCGGAATGGCTGGTGACGATCACGACGTCGGCCCCGGCGGCCTTCACCTGCGGGATGACGGTCTTGGCCTCCTCGACAATGCCGTTGAAGTCGAGCTTGCCCTGGACGTTGTCGCGGTCCCAGAGTGCGCAGCCGGGCGTCACGAAGCCGACCAGGCCGACCATCAGCCAGCCGCTGTCCGTCTTGATCCGCTTCAGGACGTAGGGCGTGAAGGCGCGCCTGCCCGAGACGGCGTCGTGGACGTTCGCGCCCAGGAGCGGGAAATCCAGTTGCTTCTCCCAGGTCCGCAAAAGTGGAATGCCGTAGTTGAACTCGTGGTTGCCCAGCCCCACGGCGTCGTAGCCGATCGCGTTCATGGCCAGCGCCATGGGGTGCTTCACCGTTGCCGAGATGGGCTTGATCTTGGCGAAGTAGTAGGCCAGGGGCGTGCCCTGGATGGTGTCCCCGGCGTCGATGGTCAGCGTGTTGGCCGCGCCGCGCTCGGCCCGCATGGCGTTGATCAACGTGGCGGCCTGCGCGATACCGATCCTGTTGCCGGCGGCGTCGGCATAGGCGGTGTTCTTGAAGTAGTCCCAGTTGAAGACGTTGTTGTGCAGGTCCGTGGTGCCSAGSACCGTSAGSGTGAACTGCTTCTTGCTGCCGGGCTGGCCCCCTCCTGGTTGTTCGCCGGCCGCCTGTGCTGCCGGGCTGCCGGCCAGCGCGGCGGCGGCTGCGCCTCCGCCTACGAGGGCCGCCGTGAGCATGGCGCGGCGGGAGGGGGAAGTGTTTGGGTCCGTCATTGTGGGTGAACTCCTGAACGTTGGGGGCCGGTGGGCACAAATCCAAAGTCTAGGGTCGAGCCATCAAGTGCGACAGGGGTATCAGAAAAACTTTGCCAAATCCTTGGGCKCCGTTCACCCGCGCCCCCGGGATGTGTATGCCCGGGCCGGGAATGCAGGAAACCCCGCCCACCTGAGTGGACGGGGTTTCCTTCGAGCAGTGCGGATCGCGATGGATCCGGACGGCAGGAGTTACTTGAGGGTAACGCGGGCGCCAGCTTCTTCGAGCTGAGCCTTTGCCTTCTCGGCAGCTTCCTTGGTGGCGCCTTCGAGAACAGCCTTGGGTGCGCTGTCAACCAGGTCCTTGGCTTCCTTGAGGCCCAGGGAGGTGATGGCGCGAACTTCCTTGATCACTGCGATCTTCTTGTCGCCAGCAGCTTCGAGGATGACATCGAAGTCGGTCTTCTCTTCGGCTTCCTCAGCGGCAGCGCCACCGGCGGGGCCGGCAACGGCAACAGCAGCAGCGGTAACTTCGAAGGTCTCTTCGAAGAGCTTGACGAACTCGGAGAGCTCGATGATGGTCAGTTCCTTGAAAGCTTCAATGAGCTCTTCGTTGGTGAGCTTCGCCATGGTGTGGCGTCCTTCCTATAGTGGTGCCCGGCGGGCCTGAGGCTCGCTGTCGCACCGGAGTCTTATGGAGAAGAGGACTAGTTCTCTTCGGGGGCTGCGGCTTCGGCCGGTGCTTCGGCCTCGGCTGCTGCATCTGCTGCGGGAGCTTCTTCAGCGGCGGGTGCTTCGGCTGCTGCCGGGGCACCGTTCTCTTCTTCAAGCTTGAGGCGCAGTGCGTCAATGATGCGTGCAGCAGCGGCAGCAGGAGCCTTGAGGATGCCTGCAACCTTTGCGAGCTGCAGCTCACGGGACTCGAGTGCTGCCAGGGCAGCAACTTCGGTGGCGTTCAGAGCCTTGCCCTCGAAGTAACCGGTCTTGATGACCAGCTGCTTGTTGGCCTTGGCAAAATCCGTCAGGCTCTTGGCAGCGGCAACTGCGTCACCCTTGATGAACGCGATTGCAGTGGGGCCGGCAAGCTGACCGTCGAATGCTTCGACACCAGCTTCCTTGGCTGCAATGGCGGTCAGGGTGTTCTTGACGACCGAGAACTTGGTTTCCTGGCCGAGAGAAACACGCAGCTGCTTGAGCTGTGCAACGGTGAGCCCACGGTATTCGGTCAGGACAGCGGCGTTCGATTCCTTGAAATCGTTAGTGATCTCAGCTACTGCTGAAACCTTGCTAGGCGTTGCCATAACCCTCCTTCCGGGGATAGTGCCGGTATGTCCGGGGCCCCGCTCAAGAGAGCTAAAACTAAAAAACGCCCCGCGCAGATGCACGGGGCTTGTCTCGACGCGGTCCATGACCACGGAGCTTTGCTTCGTTCACCTGCGCCGGCCGCCCTATGTTCAGGGTCCTTCGTCCGGAAATCCACTGCGCTCTCCCGGCGCGACTGCAGAATTGAGTCTTGCTTGGGAGAGTGGATTTCCAACAACCGACGGTCTTTGGTCATGCCAGCTTACGGGACACCGGGCGCGGGTTCCAAATCGGGCGGGCAGGAGCCCGCCGGACAGGGCCGGACAGGCCCGGCCGAAAGAGTCCGCTGTCCCTCAGCTGACGCTCGGGCCGAAGTCGGGGAGCTCTTTCTGCCAGAGGCCCGTGACGCCCGCCGTCGTGAATCCGAGCTGCTGGTTGACCTTCAGGAGGTAGCGGTTCTCCGGGGCGTTCCAGGTGTACAGGACACGGGCGTCCGGGAACTGTTCGCTGAGCCGCTCCATGTTGGCAACCTTGATCAGCAGCCCGAGCTTGTTGCCGCGGTGTTCCTGCAGCACCACGGTGTCATCCTGGAAGACGACATCCGGGCGCAGCGCCAGGACGCTGATGGTGGTCAGGCCAACGAGCGTTCCACTGGCGATGTGCTCGACGGCGGTGACCACAGTCCGGCGGCCCTGGGCGATGGTGACCTCTTCCGCCTCCCGGAGGATTCCGCCGTCGAACACCATCTCCTGGGCGTCCGGGCCGGGCACTTCGTCCTCGCCTGCCTGGTTCTCCAGGGCGGCGACAGCCTCGAGCCACTGGTCAGGACACCGGTCGGTCCAGTGGTGAAGGCGGTAGCGGCCGCCATTGGCTTCCTCGGCCTCGGCCTCGAGTTCGGCGACGAGTTTGCTGTCCAGCGGAAGTGCGCAGGAACTGAACTGTTCGATGTGCTGCAGGGTGTAGCCGGTGTGACGGGCAAATTCGACGTCGCGGCTTCCCAGCGGGACAAATCCGACGCCGCTGCCGGGCACGAGCTGCTCGGCTTCCGGGTCCCTCAGGGTGGATCCCGGGTGGTTGGTGTCGATCAGGATGGTGTGGCGGCCCTCGTCCCGGGCCAGGTGCTCCGCGGCCTCCAGCAGCTGCCGCCCCACGCCCTGGCGCCGGAATTCGGGCAGGATGTCCAGCGTGAATTCGGCGAGGTCGAGGTTGTCCACGAGCGGCAGCGCGATGTCCGCCGTCCCGACAATCACGCCGTCGATCTTGGCGACAAGGATCACCTGGCGTTCGTAGGGGTCCGCCATCTCGAGGAGCTTCTCCTGCGGCGCATAGGCGAGGTCGTCGGTGCCCCAGGTCTGCATCCGGACTCTTCTTCCCACCTCGACGGCGGCCAGAAAATCCGCGGCATCGGGCGCGTCAAGGGAATCGGGGATCCACAGCTGCTCAATCCGTACTTCGTTTGCCATAGAGGGCATCTTCCCAGCCGTTGTGCCATCCACCATCGGTCCGGCCCGGCTCACACCGGGCCTTCAACCGCCAGCATATGCCGGTTTGGGCCACTCTTCCATTGGTGACGCGGGTCCGTTGGTGACGCGGGTCCGTTGGTGACGCGGACGGTTTCGCTCCAGTGGCTTCCCGTCCGCCGCGGGAGGTCAGTTCCGGCCGCCGCGACCAGCTGCGCCCGCGGGGGCCGCGGTCCGCTGCCACTCGCCGTCGTAACCGGCCGCCTTGAAGCCCAGTGCGATGTTGATGCTGAGCATGTGATCGTTTTCCGCGGCGTTGTAGGTCAGCACACGCCGCACCGCAGGGAATTGTTCCCGCAATTGGCGCAGGTTGAGGATCTTGATGAGCATGCCGAGCCGGTGGCCGCGGTGGTTCGCCGCGACCAGGGTGTCGTCCTGGCTGGCCAGCCAGGGTTTGTCCGGTTCAGTTTGGAGGACCGTGTAGGCGGCCAGCTCCCCGGTGGCCCGGTGCCGTGCCGCCGCCACCAGGGAGGACTGGCCGGCCCGCCGCCAGATGTCCTCGACGTGGCGGACCCGGGCGACGTCCCAGGTCTCCGGCTCGTAGCTCAGCGCGCCACTGGGGGCGTCGGTGCTCATGCGGGACATCAGCACCGCGAGCCCGGCGGCGTGTTCCTCGGGGCAGGCATCCCACCAGTGCAGGAGCTCGTAGTCCCCCGCGTGGGCCACGGCATCCCGTTCCAGAACGTCCAGGTCCGCGGTGTTGAGGTCCGCGGTGTTGAGGTCCGCGGTGTTGAGGTCCGCTGTGTTGGGGTCCTCTGCGTTGGGGTCCGCSGTGGGCGGGASGTCGAGGGAGCTGAACCGTTCCACCTGCTCGAGGCGGTAGCCGGCGYGTCCGGCGAACCGGACGCCGGGCGCGGCGGCGGGAAGCGCCCCGGTGCCCGTGGCSGGCCTGATGACGTTTGGGCCGTCGACGTCGAAATCGGCCGGGTGCTCCGTGAAGGTCTGCAGTATGGTCCGTCCGTCGGCAGCTGCCACCGCTTCGGCGTGCTCCAGCAKTGCCCGGCCGATCCCCCGGCCGGTAAAGGCAYCCAGGACACTCACGTGCAGAAGCGCGCTGCTGAGRTTSTCCTGCAATTCGAAGCGGACCCAGGAGCTGGCCACCATGCGTCCGTCGACCCGGACGAAAAAGAGCCGCACCCGGGTGTAGGGACTGTCCCGCCAGTACTGAAGACGCGCTGCCGGGGACGTGGCCCGGTCAAGGTTGCCCCACGTCTGCAGCACGAGCTCATCGGAGAGTGCCATGAATTCCAGGAAGTCCGCTGCGTCGGCATCAACGCGGGCGCCGTCAAGGCTTGCAGGCAGGGAAAGGGGCTCGATAAGGTACGACGGCGTAGTCACCGGGACAGCCTAACCGGCAAGTCCGGCCGCTCCAAGGGCTCCGGGACGGCTAATGAGTCCGGGACGGCGGGGGTTCCCGGGCGCCGAAACGGCGAAAGGCCGCCCCGCTGGTGCGGGACGGCCTTTCGTTTGGAACTGGAGGCGCCGTGGGGCTGGTGGCGCCGTGGATCCGGTGAGGACTAGACCTCGGTCAGGACCTTGGTGACGTTGGGGTCAACCGAGATGCCCGGGCCAAACGTGGTGGCGACGGTGGCCTTCTGGATGTAGCGGCCCTTGGAAGCGGACGGCTTGAGGCGAAGGACCTCTTCCAGTGCTGCCGCGTAGTTCTCGGCCAGCTTGATGGCGTCGAAGGAAACCTTGCCGATGATGAAGTGCAGGTTCGAGTGCTTGTCGACGCGGAAGTCGATCTTGCCGCCCTTGATGTCGTTGACAGCCTTCGCGACGTCAGCGGTCACGGTGCCGGTCTTCGGGTTCGGCATCAGGTTACGCGGACCCAGGACCTTACCGAGGCGGCCAACCTTGCCCATGAGGTCAGGGGTGGCGACGGCGGCGTCGAAGTCGGTCCAGCCGGCGGCGATCTTTTCGATCAGGTCATCGGAGCCAACGAAGTCGGCGCCGGCTGCGATTGCAGCCTCAGCCTTGTCGCCCGTTGCGAAGACGAGGACGCGGGCGACCTTACCGGTGCCGTGCGGCAGGTTGACGGTGCCGCGGACCATCTGGTCGGCCTTGCGAGGGTCAACGCCCAGGCGGAAAGCGACCTCAACGGTGGCGTCGAACTTGGACGGGTTGGTGTCCTTGGCGAGCGTCACTGCCTCGAACGGCGCGTAGAACTTCTCCGCGTCGATCTTGGCGGCGGCTGCCTCATATGCTTTGCTGCGCTTTGCCATGCTGCTTATTTCTCCTTGTGCAGTTGTGGTCTGCGGACCGCGCTGGGCCCTGCCACAGGCGGTATCCCGGCTGGATTATCTGTTCCGGAATTCCGCTTTTCAATGTTTAGGTGGTGCCGGCTGGCCGGCGGTGCTGACGGCGTCGTGATCGGGTACCCGAACCCGGCCCATCAGCGGACGGGAATTAACCCTCGACGGTGATACCCATGGAGCGGGCGGTGCCGGCGATGATCTTCGCTGCGCCTTCGAGGCTCGTGGCGTTGAGGTCTTCCATCTTGGTGGTGGCGATCTCGTTGACCTGGGCCTGGGTCAGCTTGGCAACCTTGACGGTGTGCGGGGTAGCCGAACCCTTGGCGACGCCTGCAGCCTTCTTGATGAGCTCTGCAGCCGGCGGGGTCTTGGTGATGAACGTGAATGAACGGTCTTCGTAGACCGTGATCTCCACGGGGATAACGTTGCCGCGCTGGGCTTCCGTCGCAGCGTTGTACGCCTTGCAGAATTCCATGATGTTGACACCGTGCTGGCCAAGCGCAGGACCGATCGGCGGGGCCGGGTTAGCGGCACCTGCCTGGATCTGCAGCTTGATGAGGCCGGTGACCTTCTTCTTGGGAGCCAATGTAGGTCCTTCTCTCAAATACGTCCTGGGGCACAGGAGCGTGCCTCAGGTTGGTGGCCGCCATGGCAAGGCGGCCGGCCGCTCCGTGACTGCTAAGCGGGCAGTCCGGGGCGAATTCTGTGGGAACAGCTAGATCTTGCTGACCTGGTTGAACGCCAGGGTGACCGGAGTCTCGCGCTCGAAGATGGATACCAGCACCACGAGGGTCTGGGAATCGATCTTGATCTCGGAGATCGTGGCGGGGAGGGTCTCGAACGGGCCTTCCTTGACGATGACCGACTCGCCAACCTCGAAGTCGACGTCGACCTGGGCGGCGGCGTGCTTGACGGGCTTGCCCTTCTCGGCCTGCTCTTCCTCGAAGACCGGGGCGAGCATGGAGAAGACCTCATCGAGGCGCAGCGGGACCGGGTTGTGGGCGTTGCCCACGAAGCCGGTGACRCCGGGGGTGTGGCGGACGGCGCCCCAGGAGGCGTCCGTCAGGTCCATGCGGACCAGGACGTAACCGGGGATGCGGACGCGGTTGATGACCTTGCGCTGAGCGTTCTTGATCTCMACGACTTCCTCCATCGGAACCTGGATTTCGAAGATGTAATCTTCCATGTCCAGGGTCTGGATGCGGGTCTCAAGGTTGGCCTTGACGCGGTTCTCGTAGCCTGCGTAGGAGTGGATGACGTACCAGTCACCCTCCTGGCGGCGCAGCTTGCCCTTGAATTCCTCGGCAGGGTCGACCTCGGCCTTGGCGGCCGCGGCTGCCAGCGCGTCGGTATCTTCGTCGGATTCTTCGGCGTCTTCAACGTCGGTATCTTCAGCGTCGGTATCTTCAGCGTCGCCGGCTTCGGCGTCTTCTTCCGCGACTACGGCCTCGTCAGCGACGTCGGATTCGGGCGCAGCAGACGCGGCCTCGGACTCTTCCGTGGCTTCCACCGCGGCGTCCTGGCGCTTATCCAGCTCAGTCTCAGTTACCTCGAGCTCCTGCTCAGACACTTGGTCTCCTGCTTCCTCATTGCCTAACATGCCTATTTAAATGACTCAATTCCGCACACTCCGCGGAACCTCCGGTTTCCCGGGGCATCCACGCAGTCTGCGGACCGGTCCCCTTAGCGGTCCGTGGGGCCGCTGCCGCCGAAGACCCAGCCGACCGCGGTCCCAAAGGCCAAGTCGAGCAGGGTGACGATCACCATCATGATGGTCACGAACACCAGCACCACGAGCGTGTAGTTGATCAGTTCTTTACGGGTCGGTGCGACGACCTTCTTCAGTTCGCCAATGACCTGGCGAATGAAGATCGCGATGCGAGCGAAGAAGCCGGGCTTGACGGCATTCTTGGCGGGGCGGCCTTTGGAGCTGCTGGCAGCTGTTTCGGTCACCTGGTCCTCACTCATCCTCGCAATGATCGGATACCCGGCTCTGAACTGAACCATGGTTGCTGCGCTGGTCCCGGAATTCCCGGAACAGCATGCGCAGGGCAGACAGGACTCGAACCTGCAACCTGCGGTTTTGGAGACCGCTGCGCTACCAATTGCGCCACTACCCTTCGGGGCGAAAATCCGCTCCGGCCGACGTTTTTCCCCAGGCTTCCCTGAGGCGCAGACCATCATCGTGTTTTCAACACCGGAGAACCAGTCTACGCAACAACTGCGCCTACGTCGAACCGGCCCTCTTCCGGACCCCTGCGGACCTGCGCAAACGGGCTGACAGCAGTCAGTCACATTTGCGTTCAGGCACCCCGGAGGATCCGGTGAACAGCATAGAGTAGATTTCGTCGATTCCCATATTCAGCCTTCCAGCTGCAAGCGAAGAACGGACCCGCCCATGTCTTCTGCCCGCATTTCCCGGCGCATTTCCGCCATAGCCGAATCCGCCACTCTGGCCGTCGATGCCAAGGCGAAGGCGCTGAAGGCAGCCGGCCGGCCGGTCATTGGCTTCGGCGCCGGGGAACCCGATTTCCCGACTCCCGACTACATCGTGCAGGCAGCCATCGAGGCCGCCAGCCAGCCGAAGTACCACCGCTACTCCCCCGCTGGCGGCCTTCCCGAACTGAAGCAGGCCATCGCGGACAAGACCTTCCGCGATTCCGGATACAAGGCCACGGCAGCGCAGGTGCTGGTGACCAACGGCGGAAAGCAGGCCGTCTACAACACCTTCGCGACGCTCCTGGATCCGGGCGACGAGGTCATTGTTCCCACCCCCTTCTGGACCACGTACCCCGAGGCCATCCGGCTGAGCGGCGGCGTGCCCGTGGAGGTTTTCGCAGGCCCGGAGCAGGGCTACCTGGTCACAGTGGAGCAGCTGGAAGCCGCGCTCACGGAGCGCACCAAGATCCTCCTGTTCGTCTCCCCCTCCAACCCCACGGGCGCCGTGTACTCCCCGGAGCAGGTCAAGGAGATCGGCCAGTGGGCGGCGTCCAAGGGCCTATGGGTGGTCACCGACGAGATCTATGAGCACCTGACCTACGACGGCGCGCCCTTCACCTCGATCGCCACCGCAGCACCGGAACTGGGCGACAAGGTGGTCATCCTCAACGGTGTCGCCAAGACCTATGCCATGACCGGCTGGCGGGTGGGCTGGATGATCGGACCGGCGGACGTCATCAAGGCCGCCACCAACCTGCAGTCCCACGCGACGTCGAACGTCTCCAATATTCCCCAAATGGCCGCTCTCGCCGCCGTTTCCGGGCCGCTGACCGCCGTCGACGAGATGAAGGTGGCCTTTGACCGCCGCCGCAAGGCGATCGTCGCCGGCCTGAACGCGATTGACGGCGTTGACTGCCCGACGCCGAAGGGCGCGTTCTACGTCTACGCGGACGTCCGCGCGCTGCTGGGCAAGGAATTCCCGTCCGCGAACGGTCCGGTGCGGCCGGCCACCTCCGCCGAACTTGCGGCGCTCATCCTGGATGAGGTGGAGGTCGCAGTGGTTCCCGGCGAGGCGTTCGGCCCGTCCGGGTACCTGCGCCTGTCCTATGCCCTCGGCGACGAGGACCTGGCCACAGGCGTCGCCCGCCTCCAGGACTTCCTCGGCAAGGCGAAGTAGCCCGCCCCAAACCCCCGATGCGCTATCACTTGTGGTTGCTTTGCCCCCGGCAAGAGGACCCCAAGTGATAGCGCATCGCTGGGTTAAAGCAGGCGGCGCTCGGCGGCCCAGCGGGTCAGCTCGTGGCGGCTGGAGAGCTGGAGCTTGCGCAGCACGGCCGAGACATGGGTTTCAACGGTCTTGATCGAGATGAACAATTCCTTGGCCACTTCCTTGTAGCTGTAGCCGCGGGCGATGAGGCGCATCACCTCGAGTTCGCGCGCCGAGAGCTTGTCCAGTTCGTCATCGGCGATGTCCGCCGGGGCCGTGCCGAACGCGTCGAGCACGAAGCCCGCCAGCCGGGGCGAGAAGACGGCGTCGCCGCCGGCCACGCGGCGGACGGCGCCGCTGATTTCCGCGCCGGAGATTGTCTTGGTGACATAGCCGCGCGCACCCGCCCGGATCACGGAGACCACATCCTCCGCTGCGTCGGAGACGCTCAGCGCCAGGAACCGGGTGGTGCCCAGCAGCGGCGCCGAGCCGGCCAGGACTTCGCGCCCGCCGCCACCCCGGCCGCCCGGGAGATGGACGTCCAGCAGCACGACGTCGGGGCGCTGCGTTGCGATGACGGCGATCGCCTCTTCCACGGTTCCGGCCTCCCCCGCGACGACGATGTCCGGGTCCAGGTCCGCTTTCAGCCCGGAACGGAAGATGGCGTGGTCGTCGACGATCACCACCCGAACGTGGGCCGCATTTCCTGGTGACTGGTTGTCGTGCGCCGGGGTTCCTGGTGCTGGGCTGGTCACTGCTTGGCCTCTCCGTTGACGTTGTTGGCGGCAGCCGCCGCGGGTCCGCCAGATGCGGGCGTGGCGACGGCGGGCAGCCGCAGCCGCACCTCGGTGCCGTCCGGGCTGCTGATGATGGCGGCGGTGCCTCCGTGGCGGTTCATCCGCCCGATGATCGATTCCCGGACACCGAGCCGGTCCGGCGGAACCGACTCCGGGTCGAAGCCCTGGCCCCGGTCCTTGATGAAAACCTCTGCGGCGGCGTCGGTGACTTCCAGATACACGGACACGGCTCCGCCTCCGTGCCGGGCGGCGTTGAGCATGGCTTCGCGGGCCGCCTGGACGAGGGCCTCATGGCGTTGGGTCATGGCGCAGTCCCCGACGCTGACCACTTCAACCGCGTGCCCCAATGAGTCTTCGACCTCTGCGGCGGCGGCCATGATGCCCTCAGACAGCTGGCCGGACTCCTTGCCGGCATCCCGGTACAGCCAGCCCCGCAGTTCGCGCTCCTGTGCGCGGGCAAGCCGGATGACGTCGTGCTCGTTGCCGGCACGGCGCTGGATCAGGGCGAGCGTCTGCAGCACGGAATCGTGGAGGTGGGCTGCGATCTCGGCGCGCTCGGTGGCGCGCACCCGTCCCGCGCGTTCGGTCTCCAGGTCACGCCAGAACTTCAGCCCCCAGGGCAACAGCACCAGGGCCACGCCGCCGAGCACCGCCACCGAGGCCAGCAGGGCCAGCCAGGTCTGTTCCCAGGACCCCGAGCCGGACACCATGACCAGCACGCCGGCCACCACGAGGGCAAGCCCGGCCGCGAGCCGCGCCCAGCCGCCGGCCTGGTCCGCCTTGGTCTTGTCCACGAGCCCGGCCCGGCGGGTCTCGTCCAGTTGCATCCAGGCGATCGCGGCACCGCCCAGGATCGCCGCCACGGGAATCAGGGTGCCCAGCGGGACGTCAACACCGAGGAGCCGGGCGATCAGGATCCCGGCCGCCAGCAACAAGCCGGCGCCCAGCAGGATCTCCTTGCCGAACGGCATGCCGGGCACCTTGGACCACCAGGACCCCTGCGGTGCCATGCCGCGCGCGCCTCGGGATCCCGGCCTGCCCGGGGTTCCGGGCGTGCCGGGAGCCCGCGCGGTGCCCGTGGCTCCGGGGGCGTCCGGGAGGCTTACCGCCGGGGCGATCGGCGACGCCGGGCGGCGGGCGTTGCGCCGGGCGCTTTCGTCCGCCGTGGGGACCATGATCCAGAGCCAGGCGTAAAAGGCCACCCCCGCGCCGCCTGCGAGCGCAGCCACCACCATGCCGATCCTGACCATGCGCACCGGCCAGCCCAGGTGGTTGGCGAGGCCCGCGCAGACGCCGGCAATCACGCGGTCGCTGCTGCGGACCAGCGGCGGGCGGGCGGGCGGGGTACTCATGCATCAATCCAAGCATGGATCGGGGTTCCCCGGACGCGTTTCGGGGCCCGGCCGGGGGACACTCAGGGACCATTCAGGGTGTTCCCCAGTAGAGCCCGGCGCCGGGAACGGGAAGGATCGAAGTATGAATCCGCACACTCCGCACCCCGATGAAGGCCCGGCCTCCGCAGTCCGGCCGGCCACGGACAATCCAGACACGGAACGTCCCGGCACAGAAAACCCTGACACCGACGTTTCCGGCACGGGCCAGCCTGCCTCCGCTGCGGCCGGCTCCGAGCCTTTCAACGCCCTGCCGGCCGGTTCCGAGCCGGTCAACGCCGGACCGGCCGGCGGGCAGCAGCCGGAGCCGCCGCGGCTCTACCCGGCCCCGGACGGACCGCTCCCCGCGCCCCAGTCCCAGAACTTCTTCGACTGGATCCGGGGCCATCGCATCTACCGGGGACGGGACCGGTGGGTCGGCGGCGTGGCCAGCGGCATCGCCCACCGGCTCGGCGTCGACCCCCTCATCATTCGCGGTGTCCTGATCGTCCTGGCTGTCTTCGCCGGAATCGGCGTGCTCGCCTACGGTCTGGCCTGGGCACTGCTGCCAGAGCCTGACGGCCGCATTCACGTCCAGGAGGCTGCCGCCGGCCGGTGGACGGCCGGCATGACCGGCTCCCTCATCGCCACGGTCATCGGTTTCCCCAGCCTCGGCACCGGCGTCTGGGGCTGGGACCGTTACGGCTTTGGCGCCTTCCTCTGGACGGTGTTCTGGGTGGGCGGCGCAATCTACCTCGTCTACTACCTGACCCAACGCAACAAGACCCGGAACGGAGCCACTCCCATGCCAACGCGCTACGACTACAGCAGTCCGGCCGGCACGGCGGCCTTTGCGGGCACCTCCCGCACTGACGCCGGTCAGCAATCCGATGCAGGCTTCGCCACCGGAGGATTCGCCCAGTCCGGCGGCCCGGCCTATGGCCAGCCCGTCAGCGGCTCGGGAGTCTCCGGCGCCGGCCCCGTCTGGGGTCCGCCTCCGCCGTCGGGCTCCATCCCGCCCGGCCCCACCGGCCCCATTCCCCCCGGCGGCTATGGGCCCGGTGCAACACCCCCTCCACCGGCTGCGCCCCGTAATCTTGGTCCCGGCGCTCCGGCAGTTGCCGTGACAGTCGGTTCCGCCCTCCTGGTGGGCGGCGGCATCAAGGCCCTCGACGCCGCCCACGTGATCGACCTCGGCGACGCCGGCAATGCCCTGGTCTGGGCTATTGGCGCGGCCATCCTGGGCCTGGGAATCCTCTTTGCAGGGCTGCGGGGCCGGACCTCCGGGATCCTGAGCTTCTTCGCGGTCGTGGCGCTGCTGATCGGTGGAATCTTCAGTGTGGTTCCGCACGGGGACCGGTTCCGTTTCCAGAACGCGGACTGGACACCGGCCAGCATTGAACAGGCCCGCGGCGGCTTCGAGATCACCGGCGGCGCCGGAACTGTGGACCTGACCAAGCTGGCGCTGAATCCGCCGCTGGGCTCCGACGTCGTTGTGCCGATCGACGCGACGGCCAGCAACCTCACTGTCGTCATCCCCACTACCGTCCCCGTGCAGGTCCAGGCGGACATGACCATGGGGAGCCTCCACGACGGCAATCAGGACCGCGGCGGCATCACGAAGCAGCAAAGCGATTACAACACCTCGAAGCCGGGCGCCCGGCTGGTCCTGCAGGTCTCCGGCACCGTGAGCAACGTGACCATCAAGGAAGGAAACTGACATGAGCAGCTATGACGACTCCCGGCCCGACGCTGGGCAGGACCTTGAACAGGCCGGTTCCCCGGCCCGGGTAGGCACGGTGGTCTGGGGGCTGATAGTGGTGGCCCTGGCCGCGCTGCTCATCATTTCCCGCCTCGGCATCGTGGCCCTCAACGGCACGTACGTGCTGATTKTCCTGATGATCGGGGCGGGTGCCGCCCTGATCATCGGCGGGCTGGTCTCGGCCCGCAGGCGTGACAAGAACCCCACAACAGGGAAGTCTTGAACCATGGATAAATTCTTCGACACCATCCGGGGCTTCGGCCTGAAACGTGGTCCGCAGCGCTGGCTTGGCGGGGTCTGCGGAGGAATCGCCGCCAAACTCAATGTTGATGTGGCCTATGTCCGGATCGCCTACCTGCTTTTGAGCCTGCTCCCGGGACCGGCGTTCGTGGTCTACCTTGCCGCGTGGCTGCTCCTCCCGGACCAGCGCAACGCAATCGTCCTCCAGAGCTTCCTCTCGAAGCGTTCTTCCCGGCCCTGATTCCGACCCTGACGCTGGCCACAGGCCCCGCCCAACATCACGCAAAAATGCCCCTGCCTTCACGGCGGGGGCATTTTTGTAACCGTTTGTGTCCTGCCCCACACCCGCCACTAGACTCTAGGTGAGCTCAGCGTGGCGCTCTGCCTGTACCCCTTCAAACCAGGATTTGAGCCAAGATATGAAAATTGGAATCCTCACCAGCGGCGGAGACTGCCCCGGACTGAACGCCGTCATCCGTGGCGCCGTCCTCAAGGGAATCGCGGTCCACGGCCAGCAGTTCGTAGGGTTCAAGGATGGCTGGCGCGGCGTTGTCGAGGGTGACATCGTGGAGATCCCCCGCACCATGGTCCGCGGCATCGCCAAGCAGGGCGGCACCATCCTCGGCACGTCCCGCACCAACCCCTTTGAGAACGGCGGCGGCCCCGAGGTCATCAAGGCCAACATGGACCGGCTCGGGATCGACGCCATCATCGCCATCGGCGGCGAGGGCACCCTGGCCGCCGCCAAGCGCCTCACCGACGCCGGCCTGAAGATCGTGGGCGTGCCCAAGACGGTCGACAACGACCTCGACGCCACGGACTACACCTTCGGATTCGACACTGCCGTGGAAATCGCCACCGAGGCAATTGACCGGCTGCGCACCACCGGGGAGTCCCACCACCGCTGCATGATCGCCGAGGTCATGGGACGGCATGTGGGCTGGATCGCCTTGCACGCCGGCATGGCCTCGGGCGCCCACGCCATCCTGATCCCGGAGCAAAAGGCCTCCATGGAACAGATCGCCGAGTGGGTTGTCTCCGCCCATGACCGTGGCCGTGCCCCGCTGCTTGTGGTCGCCGAGGGGTTCGTGCCCGAGGGCCAGGAGTCCCCGCACTCGGAGCGCGGACTGGACACGTTTGGCCGCCCCCGCCTCGGCGGCATCGCAGAAATGCTGGCGCCCGAGCTCGAAGCACGCACCGGCATCGAGACCCGCGCGACGGTCCTTGGCCACATCCAGCGCGGCGGTGTCCCGACAGCGTTCGACCGCGTCCTGGCCACCCGGCTGGGCATGGCGGCCATCGATTCGGTGGTGGAGAAGCGCTGGGGCACGATGGTGTCGCTGCACGGCACGGACATTGTGCATGTGGGCTTCGACGCCGCCCTGGGCAACCTCAAGTCCGTACCGCAGAGCCGCTATGACGAGGCCGCAGTCCTCTTCGGCTAATGAGGTCTCCTGGGCAACGTGCGCACCGCCCGCGGGCGGTGCCCACAGGCTGTGTCTGCCGGCTGCGCCTGCTGGCTGTGACCGGAACCGCGGTCCGGCGGTGGGTAGGGTTGTTTCATGACTCTTGAGCCCGGTTCCGCTGAAATTGTCCAGCTCGCGTGGGCGCGCCGCTTGGGGTTCGACGACGGCGCCTTCGCGGCCGCGGCAGGGGTACGGCTCACCCGGGCCGACGAGACGGCCCGGGCCGTGCAGTTTGTCCGCCTGTTCGGCAACTCCGCCTTGGTGGGCCCGCAATGGGCGCTCGACGCCGCCGAAGGCCTCGCCGACGAGGAACTGGCCCAGCACGTGACGCTTCTGACCATCACCCGCGCGCACGGTGGCCACGGGCTAGGCGCCGCCGCACTTTTCTTCGCCGACGACCTTCCCCTGCAGCAGCCTTCCGAGGAGCTGACCGTCTCGCACGGGAATCCGGAAGCAATCGAGCTGGAGTCGTTCTGCCCGCCCGATGACGTCAACGAGGTGGGCCTCGCGGACCTCGAGCACCGTTTCACTGTCCTGCATGTGGAAGACGGACGCCGGACGCCCGTGGCCTGCGGGGCCTACGCCGAATGGGAGGGGCTCCTGGCGCATCTGGGCGTGCTGGTTGCGCCGGAGTGGCGGCGCCGCGGGCTGGGCAAGCTGGCCGCCTCAATAGCCGCCCACGAGGCCCTAGCCGCCGGGCTGACGCTGCAGTGGCGTTCCGAAGTCAGCAACAAGGGGTCGCTGGCGCTGGCCCGCAGCCTCGGTTTCTCCGCCGGCGGCATCCAGACCAGCGTGCTGCTGGGCTGACCCGGATGCCGGCCGGTCTAGCGCCGCTCCGCGGCAGCGTTGTCCGTTCGGCCGATGGCCTGGTCCGTGCCGGCAGCCGTGCCGGACATGCCTGCGGCTTCCGCCGCCTCTGACGCGGCAACGTCGTCCGGTGCGCCCCAGCCCTGGACCGGCTTGGGTTTGGCGAAGAAGAGCGCCACGGCGGCGCCGAGCAGGATGACGGCCGCCGGCAGCAGGATGGACTGGCCCATCGCCGTCGAGAACCCCTCACGCAGTGCCTCGGGCAGCGCTCCGCCGAAGCCCATGGGGCTGGCATCTCCGCCTGCCCCGGGACGGGCGGGAAGCTCGGCCGCCAGCCGCGACTGGATGAGAACGGCGATCGCGGCGCTGCCGAGCACCGCGCCGATCTGGCGGGTGGTGTTGTAGACGCCCGAGCCGGCGCCGGCCTGCCGCGGCGGCAGGTTACGCGTGACCGTGGAGCTCAGCGGGGCCCAGATGCCCGCGTTGGCGAAGCCCAGCACCGCGCTCGGGAGCAGGAACAGCCAGATGGGTGTGTCCGGGTGCATGAGCAGCGAGTTCCAGAACAACGCCACGGACATCAGGACCAGTCCCGTCGCGGTGATGAATTTCGGGTTGACTCTGTCGATGATCCGGCCGACGACGGGGGCCAGGCCGCCCGAGATCAGCGCCATCGGCACCATCATGAGCGCGGACTCGGTGGGGGTCAGGCCGCGGACGATCTGGTAGTAGAAGATCAGCGGCAGGGTGAACGCCGTGACGGTGAAGCCGACGGTGGTGATCGCGATGTTGGCGAGCGAGAAGTTCCGGTCGTTGAACAGGGACAGGGGCAGCAGCGGTTCACCCTTGTTGAACTTCTGCCACAGGACGAAGACAACCAGCACGGCGATGCCGCTGATAATCAGGCCCCAAACGGTGATGGGGCCGACGATGGTGCCCCAGTCGTAGGTCTCACCCTCCTGGATGCCGAAGACCAGCAGAAAGAGGCCAAGGGCGCTGAGCAGCACGCCGGGGATATCGAACTTGTGCGGGTGAGTGCTCAGTGTCGGGACGAACCGCATCGCGAGGATGAAGCCGGCAATGCCGACCGGGACGTTGATGAAGAAGATCCATTCCCAACCGAGGCCGTCCACCAGCACACCGCCGAGGATCGGTCCGACCAGGGTGGCGACGCCGGCCGTGGCGCCCCAGATGCCCATGGCCGCTCCACGCCGGTCCGGCGGGAAGATCCGGGTGATGACGGCCATGGTCTGCGGCGTCATCATGGCCGCGCCCAGGCCCTGGACCACGCGGGCCGCAATCAGGGTCTCGACGTTGCCGGAGAGCCCGCACCACAGCGAGGCCAGGGTGAAGACCACCAGGCCGGMSAGGTAGAGCTTCTTCGGSCCGAAGCGGTCMCCGAGCCGGCCSGTGATGAGCAGCGGSACGGCRTAGGCCAGCAGGTAGGCGCTGGTSACCCAGATGACCGCGTTGATGTCAGTGTTGAGGCCCTTCATGATGCTCGGGTTGGCCACCGAGACGATGGTGGTGTCGATCAGGATCATGAAGAAGCCGATCACCAGGGACCAGAGTGCCGGCCATGGCCGGGCTACGTTTTCCATGGGGTTCCTTAGGGTCTGGTGCGTGAATGCTGGATGGTCGATGTTTCGTTGGCGGCCAGGGTCCGGCCGCCGGTTGTGCTTGGGCGTCACCACGGCAGTTCGCCGGAGCGGAGCTGGTCCTGCAGGCCGTCGATCCAGGCGATTTCGGCCTGCATCATGCTCTGCTGGTACAGGACATCAACCCAGTACTTGCGGTCCACGCCCTTGGTCTTGAGCAGTTCCTCACCGGAGAGCAGGAAGGCGAGCTGTTCACGCAATGCCTGGAGGCGCCGGTCCAGGAGTTCGACGACGAGGTCGGCGGGCAGGTTGTAGGCCTCGGAGATGGCCAGCGGGAAGGACGGGTATTCATTGACGGGGGTGGCGAGCACGTCCTGGAGCCACGTCGTGAACGCCTCGCGGCCGGCTGCCGAGATCGTGTACGTGGTGCGCTCCGGACGGTTGCCTCCCCGGTCGGTTCCCGTTGCCGCGACGAGACCCTGCTCTTCGAGCCTCCCGACGGCGTGATAGAGCGTTCCCGGCCGGACCTTGACCAGCCGGTCCTCGTGCCGGGCGATCAGGAGCTGGTACATCTCGTAGGGATGCATGGGTTCCTCCACGAGCAGGGAAAGTGCGGCGACACCCAGCGGTGTCAATGCGGTTGCCCGGGCCATGGTGCTGTCCTCTGCGGTCTAAATTGCTCTTACTCCACACCGATTATTCCACGTGGAGTATTTGGCCGCAATTGTTCCCGAATCCTGCGCCGGCCGACGGCAGGCCGGGTCAGCCGAGGAGCGCCAGGATGTCCGTGCGGGCGAACATTTCGGCGGCGGCCCGCGCGGAGGGGGTGCCGGCGTCGGGGTCGGCCCCGGCTGCCAGCAGTTCCCGGGCGACGTCCGTGTAACCCTTGAAGACGGCGCCGGCCAGCGGCGTCTGACCGCGGTCATTAGGCATGTTGGCGTCGCCGCCGTGCGTGAGGATCAGCCGGACTGTGGCGGCGTGGCCGTGATAGGCCGCCAACATGACCAGCGAGTCGCCGGAGGCATTGGTCAGCGTGGCCGGGGCGCCGGCGGCAAGGTAGCCGCCCAGCAGTTCGGAGTTGCCCTCGCGGGCCGCGCCGAACAGCACGTGGGCCAGCGCCAGCGTCTCGTCGTGGGGCGCCGCTCCCGCGTTGTCAGGCGCGGAGGAATCCTCGGCGGAAGATTGTTGTGCCGATGAATCCGGTGCCGAAGAACCCAGCGGGGAAGAACCGGTCATCGGGTCCCCCGCAGGAAGCCGGTCTGGCGGCCCACTACCTGGCCGGCGTCGGGGGCCACAATGACCTCCTGGGCCGCGGCATAGGGCTCGTCGCCGTCAACAACGGTCAGGACGTCCTCCGGGGCGACCGAACGCTTGATCACTGCCAGGGCCACGGGGCCCATTTCGTAGTGCTGCGCCACGGAGGTCACCGAGCCCACCTTGCGGTCGCCTGCGCGCACCTCGCTGCCGGCCGCCGGCAGGGTGTGCTGGGAACCGTCGAGCTGGAGGAACACGAGCCGCCGCGGCGGGTGGCCCAGGTTGTGGACCCGCGCGATCGTCTCCTGGCCCTTGTAGCAGCCCTTGGCCAGATGCACGGCGGTGCGGAGGAGGTCGAGCTCGTGCGGGATGGTCTTGTCGTCGGTTTCCGCGCCCCACCGGGGCCGCCATGCGGCGATCCGCAGCGCTTCGGACGCCAGGGTGCCGGCGAGGGCACGGTCCCCCACCGTCGCGACCAGCTCAGCCGCGGGGACAAGGTACTCGAACCACGGCCGCTCCAGTCCGGGGTGGGCGTCCTCGCCCACTACCGCATAGGAGTAGCCGCCGGCGCCGACGTGCGGCCAGGGATCTTCCCAGACCTGCAGCCCGGTCCATTCCGGGATCCGCCGGGTGGAACCGAGGACGGCCCAGTCGGCGGAGACGTCGGCGATCTCGACCCGCAGCATGAACTTCATCTTGTTCAGCCATTCGGCCAGGGGTGCCGCCTCGGCTCCTTCGACGATCAGCCAGGTGGTGGCGCCGTCGTCCACCACGCGTGCATCAAACTCGATCCGGCCCTGGACGCTCAGCAACAGCAGCTCGGTGGACTGGCCGGGGGCCAGGGAAGTGAGCTGCTGGGAGGACAGGGTGTTGAGCCAGCTCAGGCGGTCAGGTCCGCTGACCGTGACCACGCCGCGGCAGGAGAGATCGACGACGGCGGTGCCGGCGGCCAGCGCCCGCTGCTCCCGGAGCGGCTCGCCGTAGTGGGCGGCGACGCCGGCGTCGGCGCCGCCGGCTTCAACGGCGGCCGGGCGCGACAACAGGGGGCTAGTGATAGTCATACTGAAGGGAACGTCCTTAGCTTTAGCGGTATTCCGGATTTTCGAAGTCGAAGCGGGTGCCGGCCTTCCAGGCCTCGGGGAGATTTCCGTAGGACGGAATGCCRCCKGCGTCCTTGAGTATCCKKGCCAGGTGCAGCAGGTTCCAGGTCATGAAGGTGGTGTTGCGGTTGGTGAAATCGCTCTCGGGGCCCCCGGACCCCTCGTCAAGGTAGCTCGGCCCCGGCCCGACGGGGCCAATCCAGCCGGCATCGGCCTGCGGCGGGATGGTGAAGCCGACATGCTGGAGGCTGTACAGGACGTTCATGGCGCAATGCTTGATCCCGTCCTCATTGCCGGTGATCAGGCAGCCGCCCACCTTCGGATAGTAGGCCCACTGGCCCTTCGCGTTCAGCTGCCCGGAGTGGGCGTAGAGGCGCTCGATGAGTTTCTTGGTCTGGGAGGAGTTGTCCCCCAGCCAGATCGGCCCGGCGACGACCACGATATCCGCGTCCTGGACGGCCGGGTAAAGTTCCGGCCATTCATCCGTGGCCCAGCCGTGTTCGCGCATGTCCGGGTAGACGCCGCTGGCGATGTCATGGTCCACGGTGCGGATCACGCGGGTGGTGACACCCTGCTTCTCCATGATCCGGCGGCTGACCTCGATCAGGCCTTCGGTGTTGGAGACATCCGGGGACTTCTTGAGGGTGCCGTTGAAGTACACGGCCTTGAGGTCGGCGTAGCTGGTCTTGCCGGCGTCGTTGCTGGCGTCGGTGCCGGCGCCCGTACCGGTGGCTGAGTCATTCACGGGGTTTCTCCTTGGTCGATGCAGACAACGGAAAAATCAGTGAGACCGTGTGGTTAGCCTACTTTGGCGAGGATGGCCGACGCATGGGCTTCCAAGCCGCCGCCCGCCGTCGAACCCTTGCCCGTGGCCACATCCCAACGCCACAGCAGGTTCCCTTCGACAAGCCCGAAGATCCGGGTGGCCGCGGTGTACTCCTTGGAGTGGCTGCCGCGCATCACCATGTCGGTGCTGAGCTGAATCTGGGGACCCTTGATCTGGCCGTAATACAGCTCCGAAATCCCGCCGGGGTGGGCGATGGAGACGGAGATGTCGAAGCCGCCGTCGCTGTTGCGCAGGGCCTCGACCTCGTCGGCGCTCTTGAGCACGGGGACGATGTCGGCCGGGATCAGGCCGGGGCCGCCGTCTTCCTCGCGCTGCTTGCGCTCCAGCGCCCAGAAGCCGGTCTCGACCGTCAGGGGACGCAGCTTGGTGCCCTCGTCGTCGGTCAGCCAGCTCTCGGCGCGGTACTGCAGGTACGGCAGGCCATTGTGCGTGAACGAGACGTGCTGCACGAAGTGCTCGGAGTCCTCGTCCCCGGCTCCCAGCCGGCCGCTGCCCTCCCACTCACCGATGAGCCAGGACAGCGGAACGATTTCGGGGGTCAGATCAGTAGGGATTTCAATCGGCACAGCATCTACCTCTGGAAGCTACGGGTTCTGGAACGTGTTACTTCTGGCCTTTGAAGAGGCGGTACACGACAAAGCCGGCAAACCACGCCATGGACAGGCTGGCCACGCCGAGCAGGACAAGGAAGAAAATCTCATATGCAAGTACGGACATGATGCCATCCTAACGCCTAGTAGATGAGTAGTTTGTCTATGAAGTAGGCCAGGGAACCGACGGCCGACACCGGGCCAATGCCCATGCCCACGGCCGCCCAAACGGTCAGACCCTCGCCATTGAGAATGACCAGGCGGCGGAAGCTCACCAGCACCGCGCCTACCACGACGCCGACGAGGGCGGCCGGGATCACGGCGATGTCGGAGAACACCAGGCCGGCCAGCGGCCCGGCGAGCCCCGCGGCCACGATGCCCAGCGGCGCCACGATCCGGTCGGGCCAGCGGATCAGCCCCGCCATCAGGGCGATCGCCGCGCTGATGGCGGCCACGAGGATCATTTCGCGGACCCCGTTGAGGCGAGAACTCGCAATCCAGCCGGCACCCAGGCAGGACAGCAGGACCCCCGAGCACGAGCCCAGGGTGGATTCGAGGCGCTGGGCCTGGCCGGTGCCCCGGATCAGCTGCATGACGAAGATGGCCATGACCCCGACTGCCATGAACGACGGCGTCCAGTCCAGGAAACCGGGAGCCGGAAGATAGGTCGCCGCCACCGCCGACCCGACGCCGGGCAGGCCAATCAGGACCGCGAGGGTCTTCTTGGCGGGGATGCCAAGGAAATAGGGCCAGCCAATGCCGATGCCGGCGGCGCTGAGGGCCCCGACGGCAAGGAGGGCCTCAGGAGAGACATAGGCACCGGCAACGATGGCCACCAGACCGGCCAGGCCAATGATCCCGACGCTCCACGGCTTCACCGTTGGCTCGCCATCGGCAGACCCGCCATGGTCGTACCTTCGCTCACTGCGGACCCCAATTCGACTCGGCTCAATTTCGACGGGCCGCGGGCCCTGACTGTTCAATCCTGCCCTATATGAACGGTATGTGTCGCAAATGGACCGGCCGGAGGTGACGGGACCATGGCCGGAAAGGGGCCTTTAGGTATACTCATGATCAGCAACACAGACGCCCAATGATGCGCGGACACCCCTTGGAGGAACAATGTCGCACATCCTGCTCTTGACGAACAGCACCGGAACATCCGTGGACGTCCTGCCTGCTCTGGAACTGTTGAACCACCGGGTGCACATTCTTCCGGCCGAGCCCACGGCCCTGCTCGAAACCGACCCCTGCGACATTGTCCTTTTGGATGCCCGCAAGGACCTGGTGGGCGCACGTTCCCTCACCCAACTGCTCAAGGCCACCGGCCTCAGCGCTCCCCTGATGCTCATCCTGACCGAAGGCGGAATGGCTGCCGTGTCCTCGGCGTGGGCCGTGGACGACATCCTCCTCGAATCCGCCGGCCCGGCAGAAGTCGAAGCCCGGATCCGCCTCGGTGTGGCGCGCGCCGTTCCCGAGCAGGAGGATGTCCCGACCGAAATCCGGGCCGCCGGCGTCGTGATTGACGAGGCCAGCTACACCGCACGGGTCAACGGCGCCGCGCTGAACCTGACCTTCAAGGAATTTGAACTGCTGAAATACCTGGCTCAGCACCCCGGACGGGTGTTCACCCGCCAGCAGCTGCTGACCGAAGTCTGGGGCTATGACTACTACGGCGGCACCCGCACCGTGGACGTCCACGTCCGGCGGCTCCGCGCCAAACTGGGCGCCGACCACGAGAACCTGATCAGCACGGTCCGCAACGTGGGCTACCGCCTGACCCTGGTCCGCCAGCCCGAGGACGAACTCACCGAGGCCTGACCGGCGCGCCCGAGACAGAAGCGTCCGGGCAAACGGGCACTTGGGTACCGAACGACATTTGCACCAAACGCGGAAGGCCCCGGACTCTGGAATCCAGAGTCCGGGGCCTTCATGCTGCGGTATTCAGTGCTGCTGTTTATTGGTGGAGGACATACGGGTCGAACGTATCGAGGCCACCCCAGTGGTGGATCCCCCTCGCATCTGGCTCAACGCCGGACGAGATATCGACTATACGCCGACGCCCGGAGTTCAACAAAATCGGCCGCTGACACCCGGGCACCGGATAGCCTTGCCCCAACCCGATACCCTTGCACCATGAGCCCTGCGCACCCGGAAAACTGGCCCGTACTCGCCGTCAAAGGAACCGTGGACAGCAGGCTGCTGCGGGACGTCGCCGCCCTTGTGGCTGCGGCAGAAGAGTCCGACGGCAATCCGCCGCTGTCCGAACAAACCCTTGTCACRTTGCGCGCCGCCGACGCGGGCGAGCATTCGGTGCTGGCCCTCGCCCTGTACGCCCCSGACGACCAGCYGGATCCGGCGACCGCGCAGGACCTGGCCGGCGTCGCCGTCGTGATCGAAGAACCCGACGGCACRGGCGTCCTGGAAGTCGCCGTCCACCCCAGCTACCGCAACCAGGGCGTSGGCGACCGCCTGGTGGGCGAACTGCAGAGCGTCCGCGGCTTCGCCGGCCTGAAGGCCTGGTCCCACGGAAACCATGAGGCCGCCGCRGACCTYGCGGCCCGCTACGGCTACGGMGCCGTCCGCGAACTCTGGAAGATGCGGCTGATGACGGCCGCGGCGGCGTTGCCGGAGGTCCGGCTCCCGGAGGGCGTGCGGCTCCGCGCCTTCGAGCCCGGCCGGGACGAGGACGCCTGGCTGGCCGCCAACAGGGCCGCCTTCGCCCACCACCCGGAGCAGGGCAACATGACGCGCGCCGACCTGGACGCCCGGATGGCCGAAGCRTGGTTTGATCCGGCAGGYTTCCTGCTGGCCGTGGACSYGGCGGACCGGCTCCTGGGGTTCCACTGGACCAAGGTGCACCCCCGGCAYGGCGATCACCCCGCGATCGGCGAGGTCTATGTGGTGGGCGTAACCCCGGAGGCCCAGGGCTCCGGGCTGGGCAAGGCGCTCACCGTCGCCGGAATMACGCACCTYCARGGCCTCGGCCTSCGCGCCGTCATGCTYTACGTCGATGCYGACAACGCCCCCGCWGTGGCCCTCTACCGSCGGCTCGGATTCACCCGCTGGGATGTCGACGTGATGTACGCGCCGCTGCCGCAGCAGCACTGACCRGCCGCCGCGGGACCCCTTCGACGGCCGTTAGTCAAGTCGGCGGATGACCGTCCYGCCCGGGCCGCAATCTGGGGTCATCTGGCCACGATTGCTTGTAAGGTTGAACCTACATCGCGCCAGCATTGAGGAGACACCATGCCACGGGATACTGCCCGGACATCCACGTCTGAACCAGCTACGTCGGAAAAGGGGGCGCGTCCGGTACGAGCCCGCTTTGGCTCCTCCGARGTGCCGGCCTCACGCGCCACCCAGGACCGGATCGACATTCCGGAGTTCGCGCCGAACCTGGAACCGGAAGGCGACATCAGCCCCGACCGGTTCCTGGACCGGGAGCTCAGCTGGCTTTCCTTCAACGCCCGGGTCCTGGAACTSGCCGAGGACCCCAACCTGTACCTGTTGGAGCGCGTCAGCTTCCTGTCCATCTTCGCTTCCAACCTGGATGAGTTCTTCATGGTCCGGGTGGCCGGGCTGAAGCGGCGCATCGCCACCGGCCTCGCGGTSCCCTCCCCSGCCGGGCTGAGCCCCATGCAGGTTTTGGAGCARATCGGCGAGGAGGCCCACCGGCTCCAGCAGCGCCACGCCCGGGTCTACGCCGAGCAGATCCGCCCGGCGCTGGCCTACGAGCACATCCACCTCATGCACTGGGAGGAGCTGGACTCGCAGGCCAAGGACCAGCTCAGCGCCATGTTCGCGGAGAAGGTCTTCCCGATCCTGACCCCGCTGGCGGTGGACCCGGCCCACCCGTTCCCCTACATTTCGGGGCTGTCCCTGAACCTGGCCGTGGTGGTCCGCAACCCGGTCAGCGACAAGGAGCTCTTCGCCCGYGTCAAGGTCCCGGACCAGCTGCCGCGCCTGATCTCCATCGACGGCGCCCGCGCCGGCTCCGTCGCCGGACGGGTGGCACGGTTCATCGCGCTCGAAGAAGTGATCGCCGTGCACCTGGACCAGCTGTTCGCCGGCATGGAGGTCCTGGAGCACCACATTTTCCGCGTGACCCGCAACGAGGACGTCGAGGTCGAAGAGGACGACGCCGAGAACCTCCTGCAGGCRCTGGAGAAGGAACTCCTGCGCCGCCGGTTCGGCCCGCCCGTCCGGCTTGAGGTCACCAACGACATCAACCCGAACATCCGCGCCCTGCTGATCCGCGAGCTCGGCGTCGAGGAATCCGAGGTCTACTCCGTTCCGGCYCCGCTGGACCTGCGCGGCCTGTCGGTGATTGCCGGGATCGACCGGGCAGACCTGCACTACCCGAAGCACGTCCCGCACACCTCCCGGTACCTSAACGAATCGGAAACCTCCAAGGCGGCCAACGTCTTTGCCGCCATGCGGCGCCGGGACATCCTCCTGCACCACCCGTATGACTCCTTCTCCACCTCCGTCCAGGCGTTCCTGGAACAGGCGGCCGCGGACCCGAAGGTCCAGGCCATCAAGCAGACCCTCTACCGCACGTCCGGGGATTCCCCGATTGTCGATGCGCTGATCGACGCCGCCGAGGCCGGCAAGCAGGTCCTGGCCCTCGTGGAGATCAAGGCCCGCTTCGACGAGCAGGCCAACATCTCCTGGGCCCGGAAACTGGAACAGGCCGGCGTMCACGTGGTGTACGGCATCGTGGGCCTGAAGACCCACTGCAAGCTCTCCCTCGTGGTCCGCCAGGAAGTGGAYGGCCTGCGCCGCTACTGCCACATCGGCACCGGCAACTACCACCCCCGCACGGCCCGCTACTACGAGGACCTGGGCCTGCTGACCGCMAACGAGCAAGTGGGCGAGGACCTCTCCAAGCTGTTCAACCAGCTCTCCGGCTACGCGCCGAAGTCCACGTTCAAGAGGCTGCTCGTGGCGCCGCGCTCGGTCCGGTCCGGRCTGATCGACAGGATCGAAACCGAGATCCGGAACGCCAAGGCCGGCATCGCCGCCCGCGTCCAGATCAAGGTCAATTCCATGGTGGACGAGGCCATCATCGATTCCCTGTACCGTGCGTCCCAGGCCGGAGTGCGGGTGGACGTCATTGTCCGCGGCATCTGCTCCCTGCGYCCCGGWGTTCCCGGCCTCAGCGAGAACATCACGGTCCGCTCCGTGCTGGGCCGCTTCCTKGAGCACTCGCGCGTGTTCGCCTTCGCCAACGCCGGCGACCCGGTGGTGTACATCGGCTCGGCCGACATGATGCACCGCAACCTCGACCGCCGGGTGGAGGCCCTGGTGCAGCTGGCGAGYGGCAATGACACKAGCTATGTCCTGGAYTTGYTGGACCGCTACATGGTTCCGGAAACCGCCAGCTGGCACCTGGACAAGCAGGGCGAATGGACCCGCCATCACCTGGCAGAAGATGGCGGGAACCTCCAGGACGTCCAGTCCTGGCTGCTCGCCTCCCGTTCGCGTCAGCGCTCGACCACCCTGCGGTAGGGACCGTGAGTGTGAGCAGCGATGCACTGGTAGAGGATCAGACCGACCGTCCGGACGAAGARATTGCCGTTACGGCAGCGGGCGCCATCCCTTGGCGGCTCAATTCGGCCAACAAGGACCAGCTCGAGGTCCTGCTGATCCACCGCCCGCGGTATGACGACTGGTCCTGGCCGAAGGGAAAAATCGACGCCGGCGARACCATCCCGGAGTGCGCCGTCCGCGAGGTGGAGGAGGAGATCGGCCTCACCGCTCCCTTGGGRATCCCGCTTCCGCCCATCCATTACCACGTGCCGGCTGGTYTGAAGGTGGTCCACTACTGGGCGGTCGACGTCGATGGCGCCGCCTTGGTGCCGGACGGCACGGAAGTCGACAGCGTCATGTGGTGCCCGCCCGAGAAGGCCGCCCGCCTCCTGAGCAACCCCGGCGACATCGAACCGCTGCAGCACCTGGTGAACGCCCACGACCGCGGCGAACTGGCAACCTGGCCGCTGCTGATCGTGCGCCATGCGAAGGCCAAACCGCGCTCCTCGTGGACGAAGGCCGAAGGTGACCGCCCACTCGCGGCCACCGGAGCCCGGCAGGCCCAGGCGGTGGGGCGGCTCCTGCAGGCGTGGAAGCCCGCGCGGATCGTTTCAAGCCCGTGGCTGCGGTGCGTGGCCACCATCGCACCGTACGCCAAGGCGGCCGACGCGAAGGTGAAGCTCAACGAGGCCCTGACCGAGCACCGGCACGGCCGCAGCCCGCACAAGACGGCSGCCGTCGTCGAGGCGTTGTTCGACAAGCAGCGGGCCGTGGCCGTGTGCACGCACCGCCCGGCACTGCCCACCGTGCTGAAGCAGCTGGGCAAGCACATGAGCTCCCGCCTGCGGGATCTGCTGCCRTCCTCGGACCCCTATCTCGCGCCTGGCGAGATCGTGGTCTGCCATGTGGCGCGCGGCAMCAAGAACAAGGTGGTTGCCGTGGAGCGGTTCAAGCCCTTCGACGACTGACACCTTGACCCTCGAAGTCCCAAGCCACTAGTTTGTATCAAAAGCTTGATACATAACTGCTGAATCTTGGGGGATTTCATGCCGGTCCAGTTCTACGTTCCGCCCATGCTGCTGCTGGGTCCGGCGATCGCGGCRCTGCTGGTCTATGCCGTGCTGCGGTGGGTGATCTGGGCCCCCGGGACGGGAACGACGGCACAGAGCGTGTCCGAGCACGGGCTGTGGGTAGGCGTGATCGGCTGGCTGGCGAGCTCCCTCCAGGGCGCCATGACCCTGGGCATCATCCCGGCCAACCCGTCGGCCAGCAGTGCTGGGGTGAGCGCCGTCGTGAGCGCCGAGGCGATTATCCCCGCACTGGGATGGCCGGTCCTGGGCTGCCTGGCCGTGCACGCCCTGGGCCAGGTCAGTTACCCGGGTCCGCGGCGAATGCGGCGCCAGGCCGTGCTGTCGGTGCGGCGGATCCGGGATTTCCTTCCCCGCCGGCTGGCAGTGACCACGGCTGCGATCTTCGTCTCGGCCGCGGCGGCCATCGCCCGGGCCGCCACGCTGCCCGGATTCGCGGCCGTCGCCCCCTCGACCATCAACCACGGTGATTACAGCTACAACAGCGGCGGCGGTGAGGGCCGCATCCCCGGACCGGAAGAGGCCGCCTGGCTCGGGGGCGCCCTGYTGGTGCTGGCCGTCGGCACGTGGCTGGTCTTGTGGCTGATTGCCCGCCGCCGCCAGCTGGAGTCCCTCGACGCCGCCGACAACGCMGTGCTGCGGAGCATCGCGATGAACCGGCTGCTGCGCACGGTGTCCACAGTGGCTGCCGGGCTTGCCGTCATCGCGGGGAACTTCGCCGCCCGTCCCGATCCGTCCCAGGGGCTGACGTCGTGGACGAACTACGCCGGCATCGCGGCAACCGCGGTCCTCCTGGTCATGTGGTGGTGGCGGCCCCCTCGGCTCGCGGCTGCCGGCCTGGGCGTGCGGAACMGGCCCGAAGCCGGGCTCGCCGCCGGMCCCCGGCACCCGGCGGTACGGCTGATCGCCTCGCTCGGAGCACTCCTTGGCCTCGCGGCTGCCCTGCCGCTCGTGGCCGGCATCTTCCTCACCCCTGTGGTCATGGCGCCCGCCAGCCTGGGCCTCGCGGTAGTCGTGGCCCTGATGGCCAGCGCGGTGCTGTTGGCCATCACCGGCGGTGAGCTGCTCCTGCAGCGCAACTACGGAAGTCCGGAAGCGCCGCGCCGCTGGCCCCGGCAAGCGGTGAGCCCCGCCCTGCTGACCACGGCTGTCCTGGCCCTGCTGGTCTTCCTGGCCGTCCTAGGTGTCACCGCCGCGGGGTCCGCACTCCCGGCCGAGGAGCGGGACTGGGTTCCGGCCGCCCTGTTCATGGCCGGCACAGCGGCCGCTTCGGTGCCTGCACTCCTTGTTGCCCGGCGCCGGCAGGGGGTGCCCGGCCTTCCCGCGGGGGTGGACACGGCCCTGCGCGCCATCACTGTCCACAGGGTGGTGCGGACCCTCGCGGCTGCCCTCACCGCCCAGGCCGCGGTCCTGCTGCTCACCCAAAGCCAGGTGTGGGCGGCGGTGCTGGGGCCGGACGCCTTCGGTGCTGGCGTCCCGCCGGCCGCCGGATTCTGGTGGCCGGCGACCCTGGCCGGCTCCGTCCTGGGCGGCGTYGCCGTGGTCATCGCCGTGATYCCCGTCCGCATGCTGGCCCGGGACCGGCCCACGCCAGCTCCGCGGCCGGACAAGGAACCCGCCACGTGACGGCGGGGCTCTCCGTCGACCTGCGCTCCCCCGTTCCGCCCTTCGAGCAGATCCGGGCGCAGATCGCTTCCCTGATCACSGCCGGGACGCTGGCACCGGGAACCAGGCTGCCGACCGTCCGCAGCCTGGCCTCGGACTTGGGTTTGGCGGCCGGGACCGTGGCCCGGGCCTACAAGGAGCTCGAACTGGCGGGACTGGTCGAGACCCGGCGGCGCAACGGCACAGTGGTCGCGGGGACAACTGCCCGGCCAGTCCCCGCAACCGCGGCAGTCCCGGAAACCCCGGCGGGGCAAGCGGACGCACAGGCGGCTCCCGCGGAGGTGATCGCCGCCGTCGACCGCTACATTGCKGWCGGCCGCGCAGCAGGACTGGACGACGCTGCCCTGCTGGCGGTCCTGCGCGCTCAGCTCAGCCAGCAAGACGGATAAGGGAGAGCCAGCGACTACTCAGTAGACTGGAACCGTGAGCATTCCTACGCCCTATGAAGACCTCCTGCGCGACGTCCTTGAACACGGCACGCACAAATCGGACCGCACCGGCACCGGCACCATCAGCGTTTTCGGCCGCCAGCTCCGTTTCGACCTGAGCAAAAGCTTCCCGCTGATCACCACYAAGCGGGTGCACTTCAAGTCCGTGGCCGTGGAGCTGCTGTGGTTCCTGCGKGGCGACACGAACGTCAARTGGATGCAGGACCAAGGCGTSACGATCTGGGACGAATGGGCCGACGCCGACGGCGARCTCGGTCCCGTGTACGGGGTGCAGTGGCGTTCCTGGCCCACGCCCGACGGCGGCCACATCGACCAGATCGCCGAACTCATCGAGAACCTGAAGTCCAACCCGGACTCGCGCCGGCACATCGTCTCGGCCTGGAACGTCTCCGAGCTCAAGGACATGGCGCTGCCCCCGTGCCAYGCGTTCTTCCAGTTCTACGTGGCGGACGGCAAACTCTCCTGCCAGCTGTACCAGCGCTCGGCGGACACCTTTCTGGGAGTGCCGTTCAACATCGCCTCCTACGCCCTGCTGACGCGCATGATCGCGCAGCAGACCGGGCTGGAACCGGGCGAATTCGTCTGGACMGGCGGGGATGTCCACATCTATGACAACCACATGGACCAGGTCCTCAAGCAGCTCGCCCGCGAACCCTACGARTACCCSCAGCTGAASATCACCCGCAAGCCGGACTCCATCTTCGACTACACCCTCGAGGACTTCGARGTGGTCGGCTACCAGCACCAYCCSACGATTAAGGCCCCGATAGCCGTATGAGCACCGACGACGCCATGGATCCCATGGCCTTCACCGAGAAAATCGCTGCCGGCACCACCGGCCTTGGCCTGGTCTGGGCGCAGACCACGGCCGGGGTGATCGGCAAGGACGGCGACATGCCGTGGCACCTTCCCGAAGACATGAAGCACTTCACCMGGCTGACCACCGGGCATCCGGTGATCATGGGCCGCAAGACCTGGCTSTCCTTCCCGGACAARTACCGTCCGCTGCCGGAGCGCACCAACATTGTGGTCACCAGGCAGGAAGGCTGGGGCGATACCTCCGAGGCGGAGGGAGCRCTGGCAGTGAAGTCGCTCGACGACGCGCTGCTGGAGTCCCAGTTCGCTCCCGGCCACGAGACCGTGTGGGTGCTCGGCGGCGGGGAAATCTTTGCGCAGACCCTGGACATCGCCGACGTCGCGGTGGTGACGTTCATCGATTCCGAAACAGACGGCGACACCTACGCGCCCGAACTGACCTACGAATGGAAGCTGGCWGCCAGTGAGCCGGCCACCGGCTGGCTCACGTCCGCCAGCGGAACGCGCTACCGGTTCACCATGTGGCGCCGGACGGAGGCCAAGTAATGCTGCGCAAGCCCGAGACTCTCTTTGTSYTGGGGTACATGCTCCTGCCCCTGCTCGCCCTGCTCTCGGCCATCGTRGGACTGACCATGATCCTGGGCGGCAACAAGATCATCGGCGCGATTGTGCTGGTGGTRGTGACCCAGGTCTTCACCTTCGGGGCGGTCTTCGCGCTGCGCCGGCGGAAGTCCGCGCTGCTGGAAGAGCCRCGCGGCGACTAGCGCAAGTGACGTAACCGACTGCGYCAGRCGGCCCGTGAAGTCTAAACTGGGCCCATGACTACAGCAGCTACCCCGTCTGTCGGCCTCGTCGGTTGGCGCGGCATGGTCGGTTCCGTCCTGATGCAGCGCATGCAGGACGAGGGCGACTTCGCCAACATCAACCCGGTCTTCTTCTCCACCTCGAACGCGGGCGGTGCCGCCCCCGCCGTTGCCGGYGCTGCCGCGGGCGCCGCCGGCAAGCTCGAGGACGCRTTTGACCTCGAGACCCTGGCGAAGCTGCCCATTATTGTCACCGCCCAGGGCGGCGACTACACCAAGCAGGTCCACGGCGAACTGCGCRGCCGCGGCTGGGACGGCCTCTGGATCGATGCCGCCTCCACGCTGCGCATGAATGATGACTCCATCATCGTGCTGGACCCCATCAACCGKGACGTCATCGACGCCGGGCTCTCCGGCGGCGTGAAGGACTACATCGGCGGCAACTGCACCGTGTCCTGCATGCTGATGGGACTCGGCGGGCTGTTCAAGAACGACCTCGTCGAGTGGGGCACCTCCATGACCTACCAGGCGGCGTCCGGCGGCGGCGCGCGCCACATGCGTGAACTGCTGAACCAGTTCGGSAGCCTCAACGCCGAGGTCAGCAGCGAACTGGACGACCCGGCGTCGGCGATCCTGGAGATCGACCGGAAGGTCCTGGCGCACCAGCGCACCGGAGTCGACGCCACGCAGTTCGGCGTTCCGCTGGCCGGTTCGCTGATCCCCTGGATCGACGCGGACCTCGGCAACGGCCAGTCCAAGGARGAATGGAAGGCMGGSGTRGAGACCAACAAGATCCTYGGCACTTCGGCSGGGAACCGGGTCATCATGGACGGCCTGTGCGTCCGGATCGGTGCCATGCGCTCACACTCCCARGCCCTGACGCTGAAGCTGCGCGARGACCTCTCGGTGGCCGAGATCGAGAAGCTCCTCGCCACGGACAACGAGTGGGCCCGTGTGGTGCCGAACACCAAGGAAGCCTCGATGGCTGAGCTCACGCCCGTGGCGGCGTCCGGCACCCTGGACATTCCGGTGGGCCGCATCCGCAAGCTGGAGATGGGTCCSGAGTACATCAGCGCGTTCACGGTGGGCGACCAGCTGCTGTGGGGCGCCGCCGAGCCGCTGCGGCGCATGCTCCGCATCGCCACGGGCAATCTCTAGGATTACCGGGATCCTCAGCCGCCTAAGAATTTTAGGTACTTCGCGGCCTGCAGCTCAAAGGACTTTTGGGCGGCAGGCCGCAGCCCGTTAACCGTGTCAAACGGTTCAGGCACGACGGCGGCAGCCCGSCCGGYGCCCGCCCGCGCCCAGGTGCCAACCACCTGGCCGCCGGAGACGATGGTCTTCTTRAACATGCCGTTGCCGCCCGGGACGATCTTCTCGGCGTGCTCGGGCGGCAGCACGAGGGACCGGTCCGYGTAACCGAGCAGGAACTCGTCGAACCCMGGCAGGGCAAGCACGGTCCGCTGCCCGGGCACCSCGTCCTCGAGCAGCGCCGCGGTGGACGGCGACARCCAGTAGGTGGCTCCCCCGAACTCCAGCCCCACCAGCTGGTCCCTCACCCGGGCCAGGGCGGTSCGGACCTCCGTCAGCGGCGTGTTCGACCACCAGGCGAAGTCCCGCTCCGTGGCGGGGCCGTGGCTGAGCATGTACCGCAGCAGCAGTTCSGCGATGCCTTCGGCACGGTCCAGTTCGCGCGATTTCGGAATCCATTCGTCGAACGCTTTGATGAGCTGCTGGTTCCCCTCGAGCGGTCCCTGGACCAGCCAGGCCCGCTGGCACAGCATCCCCAGCAGGTGGATGCCGCGCTGGCCCGCCGTCGATTGCCCCGCGGCCTCRAAGGCCGCGAAAAGCTGCTGGCGYGTCGCCGACCGGCCACCYTGGACGAGTTCCAGGGCCGCGTCACGGCTTGCTTCGACRTCCCGGGCAGCAATGCCCAGCTCCCGGTGGCGCCCGGCCATGCCRCGGATCAGCCGATCAGAGGTAATCGACAGCATCCAYTTCAAATCTTCSGGGGCCAGCACGTGCAGGGTGCCGCGCATGGGCCACGAGCGGACGATCTCGGCCCGGTCCAGCGCCCCGCGGACATCGCCAACCCGGGCACCGGGCACGCGCTGGCCGACAGCCCAGAGGGCGGCCTGCAGGTCCTGGGCCTGCATCGCCGTCATGGTGCGGACCGCTTCGGGGACGGACTCAAACCCGTCTCCCAGCAGCCCCTGCGAGGCCAGCCGCAGCCTGCCGATGATCCCGGGACTCAGCCGGATGCCTGACGTTGTTGCCATGGACCCATGGTARGACGCCCACAGCAAGAGGCACATGGCGGGCGGCGCGCCAGTTGTCGGGCTGTTGCCCGGCTGTTCCCAGCCGTCTTCCAGCGGGCCTGCCTACCCTTGAAGCATGACGATGAGTGAGGTGTGGCCGCAGCTGCGGCCCCTGTGCCGGAAGCTGGCCCTGCTGGGCTGGGCCTCCAGCGCCGCCGGCATGGCTGCCGGTCTCGCCGTCGCCATCGCCAGCGGGACCCGGCTTTCGCCGATGATGAGTACCCTGCAGCTGGTGGCCGGCTTGTGCATGGCAGTGTCTGTGGCCAGCTTTGTCATGGCCGCGGCGCTGCAGCCGCGCGCACGGTCCCAGGCACATTCTCAAACACGSTCTCAAACACTGRCGCAGGAGAACGTGAACCGCGGAAGCGGTGCCCCSCGSGGCCGGGACCTCCACTTCGATTACGCGGGCGAATTTCCGGCCACCGTACAGGCRTTCCTGCTCGGCTCGCTGGTGTTGCTCGCCGGCGCCATAGCGTTTGCGTGCGCCGGACTGGTCCTGCAGAGCGGTCCCAGCGTCCAGTCCGTGGCGTTCTGCCAGGTCTTCCTGCTCGGGGCCGCCGCGTCCGGTTTCACCTTCATGCTTTTCAGCAAGGTGACCCCCCGCCACGGCAGCTAGGCCCCGCTGACGGACCGCTTTTCCTGGAGAACTAGCCTTCCGAGAAGGCTCCCCTTAGAGGGCGACGCCGATCAGCAACGGTTCCGGGTGCAGTTCAATGCCGAAACGTTCGACGACGCCGTGGCGCACCTCGCGCGCGACGGCCAGCATGTCCGCGGTGCTKGCCCCTCCSCGGTTGGTGATGGCGAGCGTGTGCTTGGTGGAAAGCGATGCCCGGCCGCCCGAGACGCTGCCCGGCTCCAGCCCGAAGCCCTTGGCGAACCCGGCCTGGTCGATCAGCCAGGCCGCCGAGAGCTTGGTCAGCCCATCCGCCCCACCCGGGTAGCGGGGGGCCTCCTGCGGCAGCCGTGCGGCGACGTCCTGGGACACGATCGGGTTCGTGAAGAACGATCCCGTGGAGTAGGTGTCACGGTCCTTCGCATCCCAGACCATGCCCTTGGACGCCCTCAGCCGGAGCACTTCGCGCCGGACGTCGTTGGAGTAGGCCCGCCGGCCCTGCTCGACGCCGAGSGACCGGGCGAGCTCGGCGTAGCGGATCGGGGCGCTCATCCGGCCGAGCGGGAGCTGGAATTCCACCGTGAGCACCACGTAGCGCGGCGAGCCGTTGACGGTGGTCTGCTTCAGGATGGAGTCGCGGTAGCCGAACCCGAGTTCGGAATTCGTGAAGGTTTTCACCGCATTGCGTTCCCGGTCCCAGGTGCGCACCGCGGCGATGGTCTGCGACACGTCGGCTCCGTAGGCGCCGACATTCTGCACGGGAGTGGCGCCCGTGGCGCCGGGGATCCCGGAGAGCGCCTCGACGCCGGACCAGGCGTGCTTCACGGCGTGATCGACGAAGGCGTCCCAGTTGTGGCCGGCCTGGACCACCACCGCCACGCCGCCGCAGGAGTCCTCGGCGTTGACTGTGAACCCYTCCGAGGCGATCTTCAACACTGTACCGGGGAACCCGTCGTCGGAGACCAGYAGGTTGGAGCCTCCGCCGATGATCAGCAGGGGCTGGCCGGCGGCGTCCGCCGTGCGCACGGCGTCGATGATCCCGGCCTCGCTGTTGGCCTCGATGTRGCTGCCGGCGGGCCCGCCGACAGCGGAGGTGGTCAGGGCGGAGAGCTGAATCTGGGTCACCTGACCAGCCTAGCCGGGATCATCGGCCCGGCTAAGCCGGGACTACCTGCACKCCTCTAGCTCGCCCGGACGGGCGRGGGGAGTTTGCGTGCCACCGGGGAGAGCAGGAAGCTGGCGATCAGCATCACCATGACGGCCAGCAGCGAGTGGAGGATGCCGACGTGCTCGGCCAGCAGGCCCAGCAGCGGCGGCCCGCACAGGAACGCTCCGTACCCGATCGTGGACACCACGGAGACCCGGGCGGCGGCCTTGACGGGATCGTCGGCCGCGGCGGACATGCCCACCGGAAAACCGAGCGAGGCGCCGAGYCCCCAGATGGCCAGGGCAACGTAGGCCAGCCACGGGACCGGRGCGAAGACGAACAGGCCCAGRCCCACAACAGCCAGTGCGGCGCACCAGCGCATCACCGGGACGCGGCCRTAACGGTCCAGGACCAGGGTGCCGGCGAAGCGGCCAATGGTCATRAAGGTGACGAACAGCCCGTACCCGGCGGCTCCGGCCGCGTCGGTYTGGCCGTGGCCGTCCGCCAGGGCSAGGGCTACCCAGTCCCCCGCGGCGCCTTCGGCGAGGGCGAGTCCGAGGACCAGCACGCCCAGGAGCAGYGTGCGCCGGTCSCGCCAGGCCTGGGCGATCTGGCGTTTGTTGTCCAGCGGCTGTTCGGGGACCGCGTCCGTCTGCCGGACGATGGGGATGGGCCCGGTGGAGGGATCTTCGAAGGTATCGGTCCCGGATGCCTTGAAGGGCCGTTCGCCCTCGACCGGCGTGATGTCGGCGCGGAACCACGCCGCAGCGATGGTCACCGAGCCGGCCACCAGYAGGCCGGCGGCGGCGAAGTGCCAGAGGACCGGGATTCCGGCGCCGGCAGCCCAGGCGCCCAGCCCGGCYCCTGCCACCGTTCCCAGGCTGAAGGAGCCGTGCAGCCGGGGCATGATGTGCCGCCGGACGGCGCGTTCCACGGCGGCGCCCTCAACATTGGACGCGGTGTTCCAGCTGGCCGTGCCCAGCCCGATGATCGCCATTCCCGCGGCGACCGCCACCGGGTTGGCGAGCACGGAGGTGCCGAAGCCKGCCAGGACCAGGCCGAACCCGACCATGATGGCGCCGATCCGGATGGTGCGCTTGGAGCCKAGCCGCAGGACAATCAGGCCCGAGGCGGACACGGACACGAASGACCCCGCCGTCAGGCAGAGCAGGAGCACCCCGATGGTGCCCGGGGTCAGGTCCAGGCCGTCGCGTATGGCGGGCAGCCGGGACACCCACGTAGAAAACGCGATGCCGCTGGCGGCGTAGGCCACCACCACCGCGTTCCGCCAGTGCGTGATCTCGGCGGCCGGGACGAAGACATCCCTGCTCWCAGCCGYTCGCCKCGCAGCCGTTCGYCTCACTGCAGCGCCATGGGGCTAGGCCAGCCTGACGACGGCCTGGGCCTTGACGAGGACCTTCTGGCCGGCCGAGACGACCGTGAGGTCCACGCGGGCGGTGCCGGCGTCGGCGTCGAGCGCTCCGATGGCGCCGCTGACCTCGATCACGGCCCCGGACTCGGGTGTGCCCGTGGTGTCAGCGACCGGCACCGGCTTGGTGAAGCGGGTCTGGAAGTCCACGACGGCGGAGGGGTCACCAGCCCAGTCGGTCACCAGCTGGACGGCGGCGCCCATGGTGAACATGCCGTGGGCGATCACGCCCGGCAGGCCGACGCCGGTGGCGAACGCCTCGTTCCAGTGGATCGGGTTGAAGTCACCGGAGGCGCCCGCGTACTTGACGAGGTCGGTGCGGGTGACGGTGATGCTGCGGCTGCCGATGTCCTGGCCCACCGCGAGATCCGCGAACTTGGGAGCAAAAGATGCAGTGCTCATGGCTACTGTCCCTCTCCGCGGACCAGGATGGACGACGTGGCGGTGGCGACGGGTTCGCGGACACCGGCTGGRTCACCGGCAGCGCCGKKGGCGRCGCCGGGGGCAAGCGCGAAGATTTCCGAGCGGGTGGTGATCATGGCTCCCCCGCCCATGGCGCGGACGCCGTCGACGTGCAGCTCGGCGACCAGCCGGTCGCCGGCGACGATGGGGCGGTGGTGGGTGAACCGCTGGTCGGCGTGGACCACGCGGGAGAAGTCGATGCCGGAATCCGGATCCTCGATCAGCTGCGCGTCGGCGCGCTGGGCGACGATGATGGCGAAGGTCGGCGGCGCCACGAGGTCGCTGTGGCCGAGCGACTCGGCGGCGGCGACATCGAAGTGGGCGGGGTGGGTGGCCTTGACCGCGCGCGCGAACTCGCGGATCTTCTCGCGGCCGACGTCATACACCTCTGCGGCAGGGTAGCTGCGCCCCTGCAGGTCCGGATTGATAGTCATGGTTCCAGCCTATCGCCACGCCCCGGGCCGTCCGGCTTCGTGACAACTCGCACCGGGCCCGGGCCGGTCTTGATGTACTGGYMTTGACTCGCGCGATATGATGAAAACATCAATTCATYAATCCGCAGKGCGGCGCTGTCCCGCCGGGCCGCACCGCGAGCGGATRCGAGAAAGTGTCCTCCTGCCATGATCTCCGCCGCGCAGACCCCCCTGTACGAAATCAAGGCCAACCTGTTCAAGGCCCTGGCCCACCCGGCCCGAATCCGGATCCTCGAGCTTCTGGCCGCCGCGCCGGACACGCAAGCCCCGGTCAGTTACCTGCTCGCCGAGACGGGGCTGGAGCCCTCGCATCTGTCCCAGCATCTGGCGACGCTGCGCCGGCACGGAGTGGTGACGTCGGTCCGGACTGCGAATGTGGTGACCTACCGGCTGGCTCATCCCAAGATCAAAGAGCTTCTCGCGATCGCCCGGACCTTCCTGCTGGACACGCTGGCCGGTTCCAGCGAACAGCTCCGGACAGCGCAGGAGCTGCCGGCCGGCCACCTCGAGGGCCACCTCGAGGGCACCGGCCACCTCGACAACACTGGCCAYCTCGACAACACTGCGCCGTGAGCGCGGCCCAGGCATTAAGTCCGGCCGGGGCGCCTGACACGCTCCGGACACGCCTCGCMSGGTTCGTGCCGTCCCGCCGCGATTACGAGCTCTTGCGGTCCGCCTGGAAGACTGACCTGTTCGCCGGCATCACGGTCGGCATCGTGGCGCTCCCCCTGGCGCTGGCCTTCGGGGTCAGCTCCGGTGTCGGGGCGGAGGCCGGACTCATCACCGCGGTGGTGGCAGGATTGGTCGCCGCCGTCATGGGCGGATCCAACGTCCAGGTTTCCGGCCCGACAGGCGCCATGGTGGTGGTMCTGGCCCCCGTGGTGGCCACCCACGGCGTCGCCAGCMTWGCCCWGGTCTCGGTCCTGGCCGGGCTGCTCGTCATGGTTCTGGGAGCTAGCGGGCTGGGCCGSGCCGTCGCGTTCATCCCTTGGCCGGTCGTGGAGGGTTTCACGCTCGGCATTGCCGCCATCATCTTCCTCCAGCAGGTTCCCCTGGCCACCGGTACCGCGGGAATACCGGGCCACAACACACTCCTGGCCGCCGTCGAGAGCGCATCGCAGGCAACCGTGCCCACCGTGCTGCAGACCCTCGCGGTGGTGGCGGCCGTCGCGGCCCTGATGTATGTGCTGCCCAGGCTCAATAAGTCCCTGCCCGCGAGCCTCWTCGCCGTGTTGCTCACTACCGTGGCGGCAGAGCTGCTGGCGCTGGACATACCCCGGATCGGCGCACTTCCGCACTCCCTGCCGGCCCCCGCCATGCCTTCTGTGGATCCGGCTGCACTGGGCGGCCTGCTGATGCCCGCCATCTCCATCGCGACGCTCGCCGCCATCGAATCCCTGCTCTCGGCCCGGGTGGCCGCCGGCATGGTCGGTCCCGACGGCCGTCCGTCCGGCCCGTACAGCCCGGACCGGGAGCTCACCGGCCAGGGACTGGCTTCGATCGCTGCCGGCTTCTTCGGCGGCATGCCCGCCACGGGCGCGATTGCCCGGACCGCCGTGAACGTCCGTTCAGGGGCCAAGACCCGACTCTCCGCGGTGGTGCACGCCCTCGTGCTGCTGGCCATCATCTACTTGGCGGCGGGACTCGTCGGCAGAATTCCCCTGGCGGCGCTGGCCGGCATCCTCATGGTCACGGCCACCCGCATGGTCTCGCGGCACACGGTGACGGCGATCCTCCGGTCCACCCGGGCGGACGCCGCGGTGTTCGTGATCACGGCCCTCATCACGGTCACCTTCGACCTCATTGTGGCCATCCAGATCGGACTCGCCGCGGCTGCCGTGTTCRCGCTGCGGACGTTCGCGTCCCTGAGCGGAGTCCGGCGCGAGCACATCCCCGGGGCGCCGGTTCCGGGAGACGAGCACATAGCCATTTTCCGGCTGGACGGTGCCATGTTCTTCGGCGCCGCGGAGCGGGTCCTGCAGGAGATCAGCCAGGTCAAGGAYGTCCAGGTGGCCATCATCCGGCTKTCCCAGCTGCGGATGCTGGACGCTACGGGCGCCCATATGCTCGTCGAGGTGATCTCCGCGCTGGAGCTGCGCGGCGTCACGGTCCTGTTGAAAGGGGTCCAGCCGCAGCATCTGSAGCTCGTGACCAACGTGGGGGTTATCCGCTCATTGCGGCATCACAAGCACCTGTTCACGTCCCTCCCGGACGCCGTGGAACATGCCCGSAGCCATGTGCYGCGGAACGCSACCGCTAGCGCTTGAGGTTCTTCCGGATCGTCTGGCCGCGGACCACAAGCCCGGCGATGTGCAGGATCAGGCCGAGCCCGATCACCGGCAGCGAGGCGAGCGCCAGTGCCTGGTTGCCGGTGGTGTTGCCCACCACGTTGAGGACGATCCCGAGGGCGATCAGGCCCATGGCACTGAAGACGAGCACCTTGTAGGTGGTTGACGCGGTGGCCCAGAATTCATTCAGCACCGTGCCAGTCTACCGGGGCGCGCCGGCAACGCTGCGAGCCGCTAAATCCCTGGCGACACGCTAACTACCTGGCGCTACCGGAATACGGGCGCGTCCGGTATTTTCCGCGTCGCGGGGCTTTTCCAGCGTCAGAACAGGGATTCCTGCACCGCCGGGACCTCCGAGCCGTGGTCACCGAGTTCGATCACGCGGGCCTTGAGCTGTCCGAGGTTCACCACGAATTCCAGGTCGCTGCCGTCCAGTGCCGCGAGCGCAATGCTGCCGCTCAGCSAGTCGATCCGGAACCCGTGCGTTCCGGTACCGAGGTCGTGCGGGTAGGCGTGCCGGGTGGCCTGTGCGCAGGCGCCGGCGGAGAGCTGCGGCCGGGCCCACCGCTCGTCCACGATTTCGAACCCCTCCCCGCCGGCACCGGCCAGAAGGGTCCGGGCGTGTTCGGCCAGCTGTGCGTTCAGGGCATCGAGTTCGACGGCGGCTGCCGGAGCCACGAGCGCGGCCGCCTTGGCGGCCGCACGGACCTGCTGCGGCAGACCGGMGTCGCGGGTGAGCATGTCTTCAAGGATCCGGACCACCCGGCCGTCCCCCGCGCGGGCGACGTACCGGGCGACGACGGCGCCCTGCTCGGCGAGCCGGTTCCATTTGCGCAGGTGGGACGCGGTTCCRACCTTGCTGGCTCCGCCCGCGAATGTGGCCACATAGAGCCAGTGCGGCTGCATAAGGTAGGCGCGCAGGCCCGGCGGRACCCGGCCGCCGCGGTGGAAGTCGTGGATGAGCCGGGAATCGTCCAGCACGAAGCACCGCTCGCACTGGCTGCCCTTCACGGCCGGTGCCAGCGCCGGACACAGGACGTGGTCTCGGTCGGCGGGCCCGTGGACCCTGTGGTGGCCGAGGCAGGACTTCCCCTCGGCAGCGAGCCGGAATCCGAGCCGGGTTCCGGCGTCGAGCGCTAGTTCGGTGAGCGTGCCGTCAGGGTCCTGGAGGCGCATCACGGGGAGCCCGCCCTGTCCAGATGCGGTGTCGGGAGCGGGCGCCGGACCATCCCAAAAGACCCCGTGGACCAKATAGCGGGTATCGGTCACGGGGTCTCCTGGTCTGGTACGGGTGTGGCTACAGGGCCGGCTGCACCCCAAAGGCTACCGCGAGCTTCATGATCTTCTCGGCGCGGCCCAGGCGCGGCAGGTCSGAGCCGTCCCGGATGACGCGGCCGCTGGCCTCGAARTCKGCCATGAAGTCCGTGGCCCAGGCGACGTCGGACGGCGTGGGRCTGATGACCTCGTTGATGACCGGYGTCTGGTCGATCGCCAGGCAGAGCTTGCCGGTCATCCCCATCATCACGGTGATGCCGGTCTGTTCGCGCAGGATSGGGTGGTTCGTGCCGACCGTGGGGCCGTCGATGGGGCCGGGCAGGTTGCCGACGCGGCTGGCCACCACCAGCTTGGCGCGCGGGTAGGCCATRGCCTCGGCGGTGGCMGCCATGCCGGTGTCGCGGCGGAAGTCGCCCGAGCCGAAGGCCAGGCGGAAGGCGCCCTGKGCCTTGGCGATGTTGTTGGCTTCCTCGATGCCGACGGCGGACTCGACCAGGGGGATCACCGGGGTCTTGCCGTCCATCCGGTGGAAGCTCTCCGTGACCTGGTCSGCGGACTCGGTCTTGGCGAGCATGACGCCGAGCAGTCCSGGGGTGCCGCGCAGGCCGGCGAGGTCGTCGGCCCAGAACGGGCTGGTGGCATCGTTGATGCGCACCCACGCGCTGCCGCCGGCGGTCAGCCAGTTCACGACGTTGCCGCGGGCCTTGTCCTTTTGGGARGGGTCCACCGCGTCYTCGATGTCGAGGATGATCGCATCGGCCCGGGAGACGGCGGACTGGTCGAAGAGGTCGGTCTTCATCGCRTTGACCAGCAGCCAGGAGCGGGCGATGTCGGCCGGGATTTTGCGCTGGGGCCGAAGTGATTCGGCGGTGGTGGTTGTAGAGGTCATRCATCTACGCTAGCCGCCCGGAGGCACTTGCCGCTAAGCGATYSGGCCCTCAGGGGTGACCATTACGACCAAAATCACCTCCGCACCCAACTAACTGGCAGCAGAAGCCGTTCTCAGCGCTCAAAACGGCCTCAGCTGCCAGCCAGCTGGGTGGGGCGGYGGGARCGGCTAGGGGATGTTGCTTCCCCTGGCCGCGACCCAGAGGCCGTACCACTCGGCGCGGGTCATCGCCGCGGCGACCTCGGCGGCGCCGGCGCAGGCGAGGATCCTGTCCGGGTTGGCGGTGCCGATCACGGGCGCAATCCCGGCCGGGTGCTTCATGAGCCAGCCGAGCACGATCGCCTCCCCCGTRGYSCCCTTCGCGGCGGCCAGGCCGGCGACGAGGGCGGCGGTGGCYTCCTCAGCCGGCGTCGGCGCGGCGGCCGGCGCCCCGGTGTACAGGCCRCGGGCCAGCGACCCGTACGCCTGCAGCCGGATGCCGTTCCGGACGCAATGCTCCACGGTGCCGTGCGGGAAGCTGTAGTCCGTGCCCTCGGCATGGTTGACCAGCACCGTGCTTTCGAGCCAGGCACGCTTCARCAGGCTCATTTCGAGCTGGTTGGCCACCACRGGCGCCTCRAGCCGGTCCTGCAGCAGCTCGATCTGCGGGCCGGACATGTTGGACACGCCCACGGCGCGCACCTTGCCCTCGGCCATGAGCTGCCCGACGGCGGACGCCACCTCCGCCGGGTCCATCAGGGGGTCGGGGCGGTGCAGCATGAGCACGTCCACGTAGTCGGTCCGGAGCCGGGCCAGGCTTTCGTTGACGCGCTCCAGGATGCCGTCCCGGCTGAGGTCGTAGTACGCCTCCAGGCCCTGCTCGTTSAGCCGGATGCCGCAYTTGGTCTGCARCCGGATYTTCTCCCGCAGCCCCGGTGTCCGGGCCAGGACCTCGCCGAAGACGGCCTCGGCTTTGCCGTTGGTRTAGATGTCCGCGTGGTCAAAGAGCGTGATGCCGGCTTGGAGGGCMGCGTCGACGGCGGCGGCCGCCTCGTCCACATGCGCGGACGAGTACGGCTCCGCCGTCCAGCCGCCGCCCAGGCCCATGCAGCCGTAGACGAGTTCCTGGGCCAGGCCGGCGCCGTTGGGGCTCACGCCGTTGTTCACGTCGGGGGCGGGCGTTCCGGACAGATCCTTCAAGGCGGGGCTCACCGCAGCCAGACGGTGGTGTTGGCGGGCAGCAGTCCGCCAACCAGCGGGCCACTGCTGACCAGCACCTCGCCGGCGGGCAGGTCAACCGGTGCGTCGCCGAAGTTGGTCACCGTCTGCCAGCCACCGGGGCGGCTGAAGTGCAGGACATCGGCGCTGCCGGATTCGTGCCACTGCAGTTCCTCCGAGGTCTGCAGTTCGCGGCGCAGCTTCAGGGCCGTGCGGTAGAGCTCCAGGGTGGAGCCCTCCACGCCGTCCTGGGCTGCCACRGCGAAGCGGCTGAACCATGCCGGCTGCGGCAGGTGTGCCCCGCCGKCGCCGAAGCCSAAGGAGGTGCCCTCCGGGGCCCACGGCAGSGGCACGCGGCAGCCRTCGCGGCCGATCTCCACGCCCTTGTTGCGGAAGAAGGTGGGGTCCTGRCGCTCGGCGTCGGGGATTTCCGTGACTTCCTGCAGGCCCAGTTCCTCGCCCTGGTACAGGTACGCGGATCCCGGCAGGGCCAGCATCAGGAGCGTCGCCGCGCGGGCCCGGCTCAGGCCGAGTTCGGCGTCGAGTTCCTCGGCCGGCGCCCCGGCCAGTAGCCAGCCCTTGCCGTCCTGGCCGCTGGCGTGCTTGCCACCGCCCTGGGGCAGGCCGTAGCGGGTGGCGTGGCGGACGACGTCGTGGTTGGAGAAGACCCAGGTGGAGGAGGCGCCGGATTCCGTGGCCTCGGCGAGGTTCCKGGTGATGATTTCGCGGAACTCGACGGCGTTGAAGTCGGCCTGMAGGAGGTCGAAGTTGAACGCCTGGCCCAGGCCCGCCGGGCTGGCGTASCGGGCGCGGCGGGTGGCGTGCACCCAGGCTTCGGCGACGGCGGTGCGCGGCGGGTTGTACTCGTTGAACACCTCGCGCCATTCGGCGTAGATCTCGTGKACTTCGTCGCGGTCCCAGAACGGGTGCGAGCCGTCMKSGAAKCCGTCGGTSCCSGWGTTSGCSRCGCTGAGCTCCACCTTGGAGAKCAGSGGCTCGGTSAGGTCCTTGGTCAGSGCGTGCGCSACRTCRACGCGGAAGCCGTCMACGCCGCGGTCSGACCAGAAGCGSAGSGTCTTGAGGAAGTCGTCGCGGATTTCSCGGTTGGCCCAGTTCAGGTCCGGCTGCTCCTTCGCGAAGATGTGCATGTACCACTGGCCGGGCGTGCCGTCGGGCTCGGTGATGCGCTCCCAGGCCGGGCCGCCGAAGACGGACTCCCAGTCCGACGGCGGGATCTCGCCGTTGTCGCCAAGGCCGTCGCGGAAGATGTAGCGCTCGCGGGCGGCGGAGCCGCGCGGGGCGGCCAGGGCTTCCTGGAACCAGGCGTGCCGGTTCGAGGAGTGGTTGGGGACGATGTCGGCGATGAGCTTGATGCCGGCGGCGTGCAGCGCGGCGGACATCTCRTCGAAGTCMGCCAGGGTGCCCAGCTTGGGGTCCACGTCGCGGTAGTCGTCGACGTCGTAGCCGCCGTCAGCCAGCGCCGAGGGGTAGAACGGGGAGAGCCAGACGGCGTCGATSCCSAGTTCCTTCAGGTACGGGACCTTGGCSGTGATGCCCTTGAYGTCGCCCAGGCCGTCCGCGTTGGAGTCGGAAAAGCTCCGCGGGTAGATCTGGTACACCGATGCCTGGCGCCACCAGTTGGGGTCGGCGGCGAGGTCGGAACCGGACAGGGTTGCCAGMGTGGCGGTGTTGGTCAAAGGAGATTCCTTCGGGTCTGGGAGGGCTTCTGGTATTTTAGATACAAGCTAAATATATTGCCTGAACAATTATGGGTCCGCAGGACAGAAGAGGTCAAGAAGTGATGCAGCACGCAGCCGCCGCCACGCCGCAGCTGCTGCGCCGCGTCAACGCCCAGGCCGTGCTGCGCCATGTCCGCGACGCCGACGTCGCCACCGGAACCGAGCTGATGGCCCTGACCGGGCTCACCCGGGCCTCGGTGATYGCCGTCTGCGAGGACCTGATCGGCMGGGGCTGGATCGTGGAGCCGGACCAGCCCGTTGCGGACCCCGCCAGTCCGCGSAAGGGCCGCCCGGCCCGGCGCTTCGCCTTCAACCGGGMGGCCGGCGTCGTGCTGGGCCTGGACATCGGCGCCGCGACCACCAYCGCCGCCGTCGCCGACCTCCGCGGCACCGTCATCGGCCGGTCCAGCGARAGCTTCCGCGCGGCGGACATCCCGGCGCAGGAGCGGATCGCCGTCATCGATCTCGCCTGCCGCCAGGCACTGGACGCCGCGGGCACGGACCCRGGCAAGGTCCTGGCCGTCGGCGCCGGGATCGCCGCCCCCGTGGACCGGGAGGGCAACGTCCTCGTGACCCAGCGGTTCTGGAGCCTGTTCGACGTCGGGCTCCGCTCCGCGCTGAAGGAGCTGCACGGCTGGACCGTGCTCCTGGAAAACGACGCCAACCTGGCCGCGCTCGGTGAGCGCTGGCGCGGCTCCGGAACGGGCGTSGACGACCTCGTGGTGCTSCTGGCCGGCGAACGCCTSGGCGCGGGGGTGATGGARTCCGGGCGCCTCCTGCACGGCCGCGGCGGCGCCGCCGGCGAGATGGGCTACCTGGACATGRTGGARGGCGTCGGCTCCAGCGACGGCATCGCGGCCCTGGTGCGGCAGTGGTCCGCGGCAGAAGGCGGGCCGTCCGCGGGCGGACCTGCCAGTGCGCCGCGGGTCTTTGCGGATGCSGAGGCCGGAGACGCGACGGCTCTGGCAATCCTGGACCGGATTTCGGAGCGCATGGCCCGCGTCATCGCCTCGATCGCGAGCCTGATCAACCCCGAACAGGTGGTGATCGGCGGCGCCGTCGCCGAGTCCGCCGGGGCGCTCCTGCCAGGCATCACGGCGCTGCTCCCCCGMTTCACCGCGACTCCCCCGCGGGTGACGGTCTCGCCCCTGGGCGACGGAATCGTCACGGCCGGCGCGGTCCGGCACGCCCTGGACTACGTCGAGGCGAATGCCCTGGAGCTGGTCCTGCCCGCGCCGGCCTGACCYCAATTCGGGCCTAMCCGCTRCGTGAAATTCGGGCCYACCSGCTAYGTGGTCCCTATTCCGGCATGATCATGGTGCGCAGGTCCAGCTGCCGCAGCACCCGGTCCGCGACTTCCGGGTCCATGCCCGGCTCRTTCCGGGCSGCCACGACTTCCTGGCGGGCGGCGTCGAGGGCGATCGTCTGCACCGCGATSGCCAGYTCGCGGCCGCGCTGGCGYTTCTCCCCSGGRCTCTCGTTCCGCAGGCTCCCGTCCAGCAGTTCGGCGTGCAGCCGGGTCATTTTCTCCTTCACCAGCGCCACCTTCTCGGCCGGGAGTTCCTTCATCAGCTCGTTGTCCTTGAGCGCGGCAATCGCTGCCTGTTGGGCACGGCGGGCCAGCACGCGGGCGGCGTCGCGTTCTTCGGTGCCGTCCTCGGACGCTTTCAGGACCCGCATCAGCCACGGCAGCGTCAGCCCGGGCAGCACCAGGGTGGCCAGCAGGACGGCGCAGGCGATCACCAGCAGTTCGCTCCGGGCAGGGAACGGMGTGCCGTCCGCGATGGTCAGCGGAAGGGCCAGCGCCAATGCCAGGGTGGCCAGGCCGCGCATGCCGCACCAGGTAAGGATCAGCACGTCCTTGGCCGAGGTAGGGCGCAGGACGTCCTTCCTGGCCCGGGACAGGCCGGACATCATGGCCAGCCAGGCAAARCGTGCCGCGAAGACGAGCACGCAGACCACGGCGGCCGTCCCGATCATGCCGAACACGCCGGTGCCTTCGTCATGGATGACCTGCCGGACTTCCAGCCCCACCAGCCCGAACGCCAGGCCGGTGATCAGCAGCTCCACGACGTCCCAGAAGGCGGTGCGGGTGACTCGCTCGGCGGCGTCCTCGGGCCGGGAGTGGCGCTGTATTTCCAGGGCGGTGACCACGACGGCGATCACCCCGGAGGCGTGCACTTCCTCGGCCAGGATGTAGGCGGCAAACGGCACCACGAGGGTGACGGCACTGCGGGCCACCATGGAGCTCACGAGGCGGGTGATCAGGCTGGTCAGCCAGCCCATGCCGATGCCCACGACCACCGCGATCGCGGCTCCSAGGACRAACTGGAGGACGACGTCGGAGGCGATCTTGGTGCCGGCGACGGCGGCCGCCACSGCCGCCTGGAAGATGACRATGGCGGCGGCGTCGTTGAAGAGGCCTTCGCTCTGGAGCACGTTGATGAGCCGCCGCGGCATGTGGACCCGGCTGGCGATCGAGTCCACCGCCACGGGATCCGGCGGGGCCACCATGGCGCCCAGGGCGATCGCGGCCGGAATKCCGATGCCCGGAATCATGAGCCAGGCCGCGCCGGCGACCACGGCYGTSGAGACCACCACGAGCGCRACGGCCAGCATGAGCAGCGTKCGCCAGCGGACCCGGAAAACGGCCCACGAGCTGCGCTGGGCCGTGGCGAAGAGCAGMGGCGGCARGAAGATGGGCAGGATCAGCTCRGGCGCGATCTGGACCTCCGGGAAGCCCGGGATGAACGTCARTGCSACGGCCAGCAGCAGCATCAGCACCGGGTACGGCAGCCTCAGCCGGTCRCCCAGGCCCACGGCCACCACAGTGGCCAGCAGGAGTCCAACGATGAGCGCCAACTGGTCCATGTGCCTGCTTTCCCCGGAGGCGGACCTGTTGCATCCCGGGTGGRTGCACGGACCGCCCCCCACCACCCTATCGGCCCGGTGCCTGGGCTGCGGGACTGGGCTGCGGGACTGAGGCCCGGGCCTGGGCTTAGGGACCTGGGTCTATGGCTGCAGGGCCGCGGCGAGCGGCAGTGTGCCGTCCCGGAACTCGATGGTGCGCCCGATCGTGGCGGGCAGGCCGAGSACCGCGGCCGCCACCAGGGCGACGTTGGCGCGGGCGGTAGCGGTGCCCTCCGACGTGTCGGCGKGGTCGACGTCGATCATCCCGTTGCCCGGRCCGGACGTCAGCGTGCCGGGCCCCAGGATGGTCCAGTCAAGGCCCGAGCCGCGCAGGTACGCGTCCGCCGCGGCCTTGGCCTCGGCGTAGGCGAAGAAGCCGTTGTCCGCGGGGACCCCGTGGTCGGGGCCCGCGCCGAAGTAGGACACCATGATGTAGCGGCCCACGCCGGCTTCAGCCGCGGCGTCCATCGAACGGATGGCCGCGTCCCGGTCCACGGCGTAGGTGCGCTCGGGGCTGCCGCCGCCGGCCCCGGCAGAGAACACCACRGCGTCGTGGTTCCGCAGGGCATCGGCGATCTGCGCCGTCGTGGCGTTCTCCACGTCCAGCAGCGACGGCGTGGCTCCRGYGGCCGCGACGTCGGCCGCTTGCYCCGGGTTGCGGATGAAGGACGTGACGTCCTGCCCGTCCGCYGCGAGGATCCTGGACAGTTCCAAAGCCACCTTGCCGTGGCCGCCGATGATTGCGATTCGCGTCATGGACCCATTCTGTCCCACTGGATGACGTACTGCTGCCCCAGGGTCCAGAAGTTGGTGGTGGTCCAGTAGATCAGGACGCCGATGGGGAAGACGATGCCGCCCACACCGAACACGACCGGCAGGATGTAGAGCATCATCTTCTGCTGGCGCATGAAAGGGTTCGCCAGGGCCTCTTCGGAGGTGTTCATGGCCGTGATCTGCCGCTGCATGATGAGCCGCTGCGTCATGAACTGTGCGGCCGTCATGGCCAGGATCATCGTGATGGACAGGATCCASACGGMCGTTTGGTTGCCCCCGCCGTGCAGCAGCGAYGCCGARAGCGGGGCGCCGAAAATGGTGGATTCGTCGAACTGCCGGACCTGTTCGGCGCTCATGGCGCCGACGCCCTGGTCCTGGCYGGCCGCCGCGCTRATGCCGGAGAGCACCTGGAACAGGGCGAAGAAGAAGGGCGTCTGGATCAGCAKRGGCAGGCAGGCCGAGAACGGGTTGGTGCCGTGCGCCTTGTACAGCGCCATCTGTTCCTGGGCCATGGCCTGGCGGGACAGCGGATCGGTCTTGCCCCGGTATTTGTCCTGGAGCTTCTTCAGGTCCGGCTGCARGAGCCCCATRCGATGCTGGGCGTTGACCTGCTTCAGGTAMACCGGGATCAGGGCGGCACGGATCACGAGCACCAGCCCGATGATGGACAGGGTCCAGGTCCAGCCGCTGGCCGGMGGCATGCCGAGGGCGCTGAGTCCGTCGTGGAAGCCCACCATGATGGCCGAGACCARCCAYTTGAASGGGGCCATGATGGTGCCCAAGAAGTCCACTGATATCCCCATCTGTCAGGTGAGGCAAAACTACGGCGAAACGGGCCGCTTGTCACGGGCKCGGCCTGCAGCGCGCCCCGCACCCGGTTGCGCTATCACTCTTGGTTGCCATCAGGCCTCGATGAGGACCATAAGTGACAGGGCAACGGGTGGTCCGGTGGCTGGGAATCCAGATGAGGGGAGAAACAGAAAGACCCCCGGAACCTTGCGGATTCCGGGGGTCTTGCCTGTAGCGGTGGGGAGGCTCGATCTCCCGACCTCACGATTATGAGTCGTGCGCTCTAACCAACTGAGCTACACCGCCATAAATGAGGAAAACCTGCGCTAAGCCGGTCAAAAACCGCCTTGACACAGGCCCTCATTCAGAGCCCCCCACCGGAATCGATCCGGTGACCTCGTTCTTACCAAGAACGCGCTCTACCACTGAGCTAGGGGGGCAACGAGTAAATACTCTACCGGAAGATTCGCCCACCAACAAATCGGCGGCCGGACGACGCCGGACCCGCCAAAAGCAGCGCAAATCCGGGCTCCCAGCAGGGTCCGGGATGCCAAAACAGGCTCCCCGGGGAGGCCCGCCCGCCGCCGCTGTGACGAAGGGAACACGCTGGCGAAATGCTTAGGCAAGAACGGGCCGGCTCAAGAGCCGGCCCGTTCTCAGGAAATGCTAGTGGTTACCACTTGTTGCGGGGCTTGAAGCCGCCTTCGTGGCGCGGCTTGCGGGTGTCCGCGCCGAAGGTCCGCTGCTCGGAGCGCTCGCTGAAGGAGCGGCCGCCACGGTCAGCGGAAGACCGCTCGCCGTCGCCCTTGCGGAATTCGCGCTTGAAGCCGCCGTTGCCCTTGAAGTTGCCGCTGCCGCCGGAGTAGCCGCCACGGTCCCCACCGCGGTCGCCGCCGCGGTTGCCCTGGTACGCGCCGCGCTCGCCCGAGGGCTTGCGGCCGTTGTCCAGCTCGAGGTGGATCAGCTCGCCGCCGATCCGGGTGCGGGACAGGGCCTTCAGCTGATCGGGGCTCAGGTCCGCCGGGAGCTCCACGAGGGAGTGGTCCGAGCGGATGTCGATGCCGCCGATCTGGGCCGAGGAGATGCCGCCTTCGTTGGCGATGGCGCCRACGATCGAACCGGGCATGACGCGCTGGCGGCGTCCGACGGCGATCCGGTAGGTGGCGTTGCCCTCGGTCAGGGTGCGGGTCGGGCCGCGTGAGCCGAAGCCGTCCTTGGAGCGCTCGCGCTTCTGGAATTCGGGAGCGGCCGGCAGTTCCTTGACCAGGAGCGGCTGTCCGCCCTGGGCCATGACGGCCAGTGCTGCGGCGATCTCCGAGGCCGGGACGTTGTGCTCTTCCTCGTAGGAGGAGATGAGGTCGCGGAACGCGGCGACGTCCTCGGACTCGAGGGTCTCGGTGATGCGCTCGGCGAACTTGCCCAGGCGCAGCGTGTTGACGGTCTCGGCCGTGGGCAGGTGCATCTGCTCCACCGGCTGGCGGGTCGCCTTCTCGATGGAACGCAGCAGGTACTTCTCCCGCGGCGTCATGAACAGGATCGCGTCGCCGGAACGGCCTGCACGGCCGGTGCGGCCGATGCGGTGCACGTAGGACTCGGTGTCGTGCGGGATGTCGTAGTTGACCACGTGGCTGATGCGCTCAACGTCCAGGCCGCGGGCCGCCACGTCGGTGGCCACGAGGATATCGATGCGGCCTTCCTTCAGTGCATCGACAGTGCGCTCGCGCTGCTGCTGCGGGATGTCACCGTTGATGGCGGCGGCCTGGAAGCCGCGGGACTTCAGCTTGTCAGCCAGGTCCTCGGTAGCCATCTTGGTGCGCACGAAGGCGATGACGCCGTCGAACTCTTCGACCTCGAGGATGCGGGTCAGCGCGTCCAGCTTGTGCGGGCCCATGACCTGCAGGTACCGCTGGCGGGTGTTGGCGCCGGTGGTGGTCTTGGACTTCACCGAGATCTCGGCCGGGTTGTTCAGGTACTGCTTGGACATGCGGCGGATCTGGCTCGGCATGGTGGCCGAGAACAGCGCGACCTGGCGGTCCGACGGGGTCTGCTGGAAGATCTGCTCCACGTCKTCGGCGAAGCCCATGCGSAGCATTTCGTCGGCCTCGTCCAGCACCAGGTACTGAAGTTCGGAGAGGTCCAGGGAACCCTTGGCGATGTGGTCGATCACACGGCCGGGGGTACCGACAACAACCTGGGCGCCGCGGCGCAGGCCGGCGAGCTGCGGGCCGTAGGCGGAGCCGCCGTACACCGGGAGGACCGTGAAGTCGTCGATGTGCTTGGCGTAGGAGGTGAAGGCCTCGGCAACCTGGAGCGCAAGCTCGCGGGTCGGGGCGAGAACCAGGGCCTGGGTCTTGCGGGACGGGCCGTTTAGGTCGTGGAGCTCGGCCAGGCGGGACAGCGCCGGTACTGCGAATGCTGCAGTCTTACCGGTGCCCGTCTGGGCCAGGCCCACGACGTCGCGGCCTTCGAGCAGCAGCGGGATGGTTGCTGCCTGGATCGGGGACGGCTTCTCGTAGCCGACGTCCTGCAGTGCGGCGAGGACACGGCCATCGATGCCGAGATCGGCGAACTTCACGCCTTCTTCCTCGGCGTCGTCGTCCTTGGCCGGGGCGGAAGTCGCCTCGGTCTTGGTGTCGGCCTGCGGGGCAGCCTCGGCAGCGGCTTCAACAGCCGCCGGTGCTACGAAGTCCGCAGGAGCCTCGGTGAATTCCGGGGCGGAGCCGGCTGCGGGGGCAGCCGTTTCAGAAGTCTCGACGTCGGCCTGGCTGTGCTCGGTGGCGAGTTCGGTGTCGACGGAGTTGTTCTGATTTTCGGGCATAGGTGAAATTTCCTCATCCATAGGGGCCAAGCGGCACAACCCGAGGTGAGCGGAGCCGCAGTACGCGTGACASKARRYGCCGGGCGTACGGTTGACCGGCSGGTCACAGAAGTCCGGCGCTTTCGCAATCCCGTGGCAGGACTTCCCGCTGCATCTCTTGGCTGCTATCCCAGCAGTCTGTACAGCGTTTTCTTTTGCCGGCTCTCCCTATGAAAATGCCCGCATCACATTTGCGGGCCCCAACACTTACCAGTCCTGCCTCAAGAATTGGGCAGGAATAAGGGATTTCCGGAGTGGGGGATATTTCAAGTGTAGGGCATGGAACAGAACAGTGGTAGTTGAGAGGCCGACGGCGGCCGGTGAGCTTGCGCACACCGGCGCACCGGACGGTGCATTCCGACGCCGTACGGCTAGACGCCGAGGCGGCGCTCCAGCTGCTCGAATCGCTGGTGGTACTCGGGCTGGAGGCGGATCTGGCCGTCGGCGTCGGCGTCGCGCAGGGCCTCTATGTCCTCCAGCGAGGGATCAGCGAACCACTTGGCAATCGTCACGCCGTGGGCGGGGACAAAGAGCAGGTGGATGTGGTCGCCGGCCTCGATGCTGCCGGTCCGGACCACCCGGAGGTAAGTGCCCACCCTGCCCGCCTCGGTGAACCTCTTGACCCAGTGCGGCTCCCCCATCCGCCGCTGGAACGTGGCGCACGGCACGCGCGGGGAGGTGACTTCGACCTCCACGTCCAGTCCGATCTTCCAGCGTTCGCCGATCACGGCGGTGGAGGCGTTGAGGCCAGTGATCCGCAGGTTTTCGCCGAAGATGCCCGGCGGCATGTCCCGTCCGAGCTCACCGGCCCAGTAGTCGGCGTCGTCCTGCGAGTAAGCGTAGAGGGCCTGGTCCTCGCCGCCGTGGTCGATCCTGCTGGCCTGGACATCACCGCGCAGGCCGAGTTTGTGGACCCGGACCGGTCCGTCCACGGCGCGCTTGTCGATCGCAGTGACCCCAACGCTGCCGGGATCCTCGAGCAGCTGGTGAACCCTGCAGACAGCAAGGACAGATGCGGTTTCCATGGCACCAGTGTAGGCCTGCCGCCCGCCGGGCACCGGACCAGGCGCGGCCACCCTGCGCAGGGCGGCCACGGGCCGCGGCACCGCACCCGGCACGGGGCGCGGCACTGCGGGTGCGGCCGTAGGATGCTGGCATGAGCAATGAGGCCGGCCTGTCCGATGTTTCCGACGTTTCCGATGTCCTGGCGATCGATTCGCTGCTGAGCGCGGAGGAGCTGGCCGTGCGCGAGCGTGTCCGCGACTTCACCAACCAGCGGATCAGGCCCGGGATCGCCGGCTGGTACGAGGACGCCGTGTTCCCCCTGGACCTTGCCCCGGAACTTGGCGAGCTCGGCGTGCTCGGCATGCACCTGGAGGGCTACGGGTGCCCCGGCCGCTCCGCCGTCGAATATGGCCTCGCCGCCATGGAACTGGAGGCCGGCGATTCGGGCGTCCGCACGTTCGTCTCCGTGCAGGGCTCCCTCGCCATGACGGCCATCCACAAGTGGGGCTCCGAGGACCAGAAGCAGGAGTGGCTCCCCCGGATGGCCGCCGGCGAGCTGATCGGCGCGTTCGCGCTGACCGAGCCGACCGCCGGATCCGATCCGGCGTCCATGAAAACCTTTGCCCGCCCCGACGGAACGGGCGCCAACGCCGGCTGGATCCTGGACGGCGCCAAACGCTGGATCGGGCTCGCGTCCGTGGCGGATGTGCTGGTGGTGTGGGCCATGACCGAGGACGGCGTGCGCGGATTCCTGGTCCCGGCCGGCACCGCGGGGGTCACCGCGACGCCGATCGGGCAGAAGCTCTCAATGCGCGCCTCGATCCAGTGCGATATCACGTTCGACGCCGTCCGGCTGGGCCCGGAGGCGCTGCTGCCCGCGGCTCAGGGGCTGCGCGGACCCTTCTCCTGCCTCAACGAGGCCCGCTACGGGATCGCCTGGGGCGCGATGGGCGCCGCCCGGGATTCCTACGAGGCTGCCCTGGCCTATGCCCAGGAACGGCTGCAGTTCGGCAAGCCGCTGGCCGGATACCAGCTGACGCAGGAGAAACTCGTGAACATGCTCCTGGAAATCCAGAAGGGCACCCTGCTGGCACTGCACCTGGGCCGGCTCAAAGACGCCGGCAGGCTGCGTCCGGAGCAGATCTCGCTCGGCAAGCTCAACAACGTGCGGGAGGCGATCGGGATTGCCCGGGAGGCCCGCACCATCCTGGGCGGCAACGGCATCACGCTGGACTACTCCCCGCTGCGGCACGCCGCCAACCTGGAATCCGTCCGGACCTACGAGGGCACCGACGAGGTCCACACCCTGATCCTGGGCCAGCACATCACGGGACTCCCCGCCTTCCGCTAGCGGCGCGAGATGTCACGTCGCGGCAGTGTTTGCCGCCGACACTGCCGTGATGTGCCTTCTCGACGGGGTTCCGGGTGGAAGTTCCGGCTCAGGCGGAGAAGCCGCCGTCGGCCTTGACCAGCTGGCCGGACATCCAGCGGCCCTCGGGCGAGAGCAGGAACGCGACCGTGCCGGACACGTCCGCCGGGGTGCCCAGCCGGCCGCCGGGGTGCCGACGGGCCAGATCGTCCCGGAGCGGCCCGTCCATCCAGCCGGTGTCCACCGGTCCCGGGTTCAGGACGTTGGAGCTGATCCCGAGCGGGCCGAGTTCCCGGGCCGCGGCGATCACGATCCGGTCCAGGGCGCCCTTGGATGCGCCGTAGGGCAGGTTGAAGGCGGTGTGGTCGCTGGTGAGGGCCACGATGGCCCCGCCGTCGGGACCTGCCTGCCGGGCGAAGGCGGCAATCAGCTGCCAGCTGGCACGGGTGTTGACCGCGAAGTGCCGGTCGAAGCTTTCCAGGGTCGTGTCCAGGATGCCGGAGTCCGCGGATTCGCAATGGCTGAGCACCAGGCCCTGCAGGGGTCCGGCTTCCGCCGCGGCGGCGGCCATCAGCCGGTCCACGGCCTGCGGATCTTCGAAATCCGCCGGCAGGGCCACGACGGCGGCGCCGATCGCCTGCAGCTCGGCGGTGAGGCGTTCGACGTCGTCGGGCTGGACTCCCCACGGCATCCTCGCGTCGTAGTCCTGCCAGTACGTCAGGACGAGGTCCCAGCCGTCGGCGGCGAGGCGGCGCGCGATGCCGGCGCCGATTCCGGCGAGCCGGCCGACACCTGTGACGAGGGCGGTTTTGCGCGGAGTTGAGGAAGTCATGCCGACCAGCCTAGCGGTGGCGGCCGTCACGGCATCTGAGAAGCCGCACCCGGGAAGAGGCGCCTAGGAAGAGGTAGCGGAGACGGCGGCCCGGGCGTCCTGTGCGGCTACCGGCCCGGACGTGAGGTCGAGCCCCGGCGCCAGCGAGTCCCGCCGCAGGGCCACCAGCCAGCACACCAGCAGGGCCAGGGCGCAGAAGACGCCGGCGCTGGAGGCCATGATCCAGAGGCCGGGCGTCTGGATATCGAGGTTTTCCGCGCCCAGGGCCGTGCCGATGGTCTTCGGCGAGAACAAGAACACCAGGATCGAGATGCCCAGCACCGCACCCATGGTCCAGCGCATCCCGGCGTAGCGGCGCGGGGCTTCCCGCAAGGTCCAGGCGAAGGCCGGGAAGACGGCCGCGACCCACACCCAGTGGTGGGACCAGGAGACCGGGCTGATCAACAGCATGGTGAGCGCCGTCGCCGACACCGCGACCACGCGCGCGCCCTGATCGCTGGCGGCCTTGATTACGCCGGCGCCCAGGGCCACCACCGCCAGGCTCAGCACCAGCCACGGCACGGTGACGTGCGCCTCCGGGACGCCGAAGTGCAGCAGGGCGCCCTTCAGCGACAGGTTGTCCACATAGCCGGCTCCCCCCATCCGGGAGGTGTCCGGCAGCATCTCGAGCCAGAACTGCAGGGATTCGGCGGGGCGCAGCAGCCAGCCGACCACCACGGTGGCGGTGAAGCCGGCAGCCATGTTGCCCAGTCCACGCCAGTCCTTGCGGACCAGGAAGTACAGTCCGAACACCAGTGGCGTCAGCTTGATGCCGGCCGCGACGCCCACCAGGAAGCCGCTGCCGGGGAATCCGCGGGTCCAGCGCGGGTTGCGGGCCAGCAGGTCCACGGCGATCAGGCCCATCAGCAGGGCGTTGATCTGGCCAAACACGAGGGTCTCGCGCCACGGGCCGAGGTTGAGCACCGCCAGGACCAGGACGGCGGCGGCCCAGACGTTGCCGGGAGCCCGGAAGGTGGCGCGCCAACTGGTCTTGGAGTTCCAGTACCGGACCGCGCGGACCGTGGTCAGGACCGCCACGCCGGCTCCGGCCGCGTTGAACAGGGTCAGCGCCGCAGTCTGGGGCAGCCGCGCCAACAGGCCAAAGACCATGGCGGCGAACGGCGGGTAGGTGAACATCAGCTTCGGCCCGCCGGCCCAGTCGACATTACCCGCGTACAGCTGGGACGGCGCCGCGCCGGCGTCATTGAGGATCTTCCCGCCGTACCAGTAGACGCTGAAGTCCAGGCCCTGTTTGGCCCAGACGCCGAGCGAGACCCAGAGGAAGTAGCCCACTCCGGCGATAGCCAGGAGCGCGGAGAGCCGGATCAGCTGCGGGAGGGGTGACGGGCGCGCCGGGCTGCGGTCGGAATCGAGCACTGACATGAATTCCCCAATCGGGCTGCTGGTGAGACGCTGGCCGTTTGGTCGGTTCCGTCCGGGGCGGCGGAAACGCGCCCTCGCTGTCGGGTCAGTCTACCGAACAGCTAGGCCGGGACCGGGATGGACTCCGGCTTCCGGGCGTCTTTGCGGATCGTGGCGCTGATGACGGCGGCGATGGTGCACATGGCGGCGGCAGCAAACCAGGCGTAGGTGTACTGGCCGGTGGCGTCGCGGACAGCCCCGGCTGCCAGTGCCGCGGCGGCCGCGCCGAGCTGGTGGGCCGCGAAGACCCAGCCAAACACGACGGACCCGTCGGCGCCGAACACCTGACGGCAGATCGCGGCGGTCGGCGGCACCGTGGCCACCCAGTCCAGTCCGTAGATGACCACGAACACGATCATGCTGGGCTGGACGGTGGCGCTGAGCAGCAGCGGCAGGACCAGCAGCCCGATCCCGCGGAACTGGTAGTAGACGGCAAGCAGGATCCGCGGGTTGAAGCGGTCCGTCAGCCAGCCGGAGGCGATGGTGCCGACGATGTCGAACAGGCCGACGACGGCGAGCAGGCCCGCCGCGGTGGTTTCCGGCATGCCGTGGTCATGGGCGGAGGGAATGAAGTGCGTGCCGATCAGCCCGTTGGTCGTCGCGCCGCAGATCGCGAAACCGGCCACGAGGGCCCAGAAGGTACGGACCTTGCTGGCCCGCTTGAGGACCTGCAGGGCCCGGACGGCAGCATTCCGGCGCGGCTCCGCCGTTGCCGGCCCGGTTGTTGCCGGCCCGGTGGCCGCTGCCCCGGCGGCCGCCCCGGGGGCCGCTTCCGTGGCTGCTTCCGTGACCGCTTCCGCGGCCAGCGGCGTCGCCCCGTACGGCAGCACACCGACGTCGGCCGGTGAGTTCTTCAGGAACATCAGCACCATCGGCACCACGGCCAGGGCGCCGGCGGCGATGAGGAGCGAGGCCTGCCGCCAGCCCGCGTCCTGGGCCAGGACGGCGATGAACGGCAGGAACACGAGCTGCCCGGCGGCGCTGCCGGCGGTGAGGATGCCGATCACCAGGCCCCGGCTCTTGGCGAACCACGTGTTGGCGACCGTAGCGGCGAAGACCAGCGCCATGGATCCGGTACCGAGCCCGATCAGCAGTCCCCAGGTCAGCAGGATCTGCCAGGACTGGGTCACGAAGACTGTCAGGGCGCTGCCCGCGCCGATCAGCACGAGGGCCACGGCCGTGACGGCGCGGATGCCGAAGCGTTCCATGAGGGCTGCCGCGAACGGTGCCGTGAGCCCGAAAAGCACGAGGTTGATGCTGACCGCGGCGGAGAGCACGGTGGTGGACCAGCCGAACTCGTTCTGCAGCGGCACCATCAGCACGCCCGGCGCGGCGCGGAACCCGGCAGCGCCGACCAGCGCGAGGAAGGCCACGGCGGCGACGATCCATGCCGGGTGGATCCGGCGGCGGACGGGCGCGGGGGTCATGGTGGTTTTGGGGGCGCTCATGCGGCGGTTCCGTTCTGGGGGTGGGCAGGGGCTTCCGTGCCGGCGGAGGCCAGGGGCACGGGGTCCGCGGTGCGGGTGAGGCTGTGCCAGCTCGTGTTCGAAGCCGTCAGCGGTTCCCCGCAGGCCGTGCAGGTGTCGGCCGAGGAGGTCCTTTCCCCGCAGCCGCTGTGAATGACGAACATGTGCGCCTGCCCGGAAGGAGCCGGGAGGTGCTTTTCGGCCCAGATCACGACGGCGTTGAGCACAGGGAGGGCATCCTCGCCTTTGGCGGTGAGGACGTATTCCTGGCGGGTGCGGCCGCCGTCGTCGTAGGGCCGCCGGGTGAGGAGACCGGCGTCCAGGAGCGCGGCGAGCCGTTTGGTGAGCACGGAATCGGCCGCCCCCAGCCTCTGTTTCATGGCSTCGAAGCGGCCGTTGCCGAAGAASAYYTCGCGCAGGACSAGCATGCYCCASGGRTCGCCSAGGATGTCGAGGCCGCGGGCCATGCTGCAGGTCCGTTGGGACCAGTCTGATCGGAGTGCCATGCGGCCACCCTAGCTGACTCTCTTAGAGAAAGCTAGGGTGGCCGGATGAATGCAGCGCAGATGACGCCTGCGCCGGGTAAAGCTGGCTGCCGCTTAGCTGCCGGCATCCAGGGAGGAGATCGCGGCGTCGAGGTCCGCGATCAGGTCCTCGACGTCCTCGATGCCGCAGGAGAGCCGGATCAGGTTGWCCGGGACGGCCAGTTCGGTGCCYTTGACCGAGGCGTGCGTCATYTCSGAGGGGTAGTTCATCAGCGAYTCGATSCCGCCSAGGGACTCGGCCAGSGTGAAGACGGAGGTCGATTCGGCCACCTTGCGCGCCGCGGCCTCGCCGCCCTTGAACTGCACGGAGATCATGCCGCCGAACTTCTTCATCTGCTTCTTGGCCAGCTCATGGCCCGGGTGGGAAGGCAGGCCCGGGTACAGCACGGCCTCGACCTCGGGGCGCTCCAGCAGCCATTCGGCCACAGCCTGGGCGTTGTCGCTGTGCCGGTCCATGCGCACGCCGAGGGTCTTCAGGCCGCGGGTGGTCAGGAAGGCGTCCATCGGCCCGGACACGGCGCCGACGGCAAACTGGACGAAGCCGATCTTCTCCGCCAGCTCCGGGTCGTTGACGACGATCGCGCCGCCGACGACGTCGGAGTGGCCGCCGATGTACTTGGTGGTGGAGTGCACCACGACGTCGGCGCCGAGTGCCAGCGGGGTCTGCAGGTACGGCGAGGCGAAGGTGTTGTCCACCACCAGGAGCGCACCGGCGTCGTGCGCCACCTTGGCGAGTGCCTCGATGTCGGTGATCTTCATCATCGGGTTCGACGGCGTCTCGACCCACACGAGGCGGGTCTTGCCGCCGCCGTCGGACGCGCCGCCTGCCGCGACGGCTGCCGCGACGGCGTCGAGGTCGGACATGTCCACCGGGGTGTTGCCGATGCCCCACTCCCCCAGAACCCGGCTGATGAGCCGGTACGTTCCGCCGTAGGCGTCGTTGCCGAGCACAATGTGGTCCCCGGGGCGGGTGAGGGCGCGGATCATGGAGTCCTCGGCGGCCAGGCCGGAGCCGAAGGAGAACGCGGCGGTCCCGCCTTCCAGTGCTGCCAGCTGCTCTTGCAGCGAGTCGCGCGTGGGGTTGGTGCCCCGGCCGTATTCGTACCCGGCGCGCAGCCCGCCGATGCCGTCCTGGGCATAGGTCGAGGAGAAGTGCACGGGCGGCACCACCGCGCCGGTGCGGGGCTCAAAGGCCTGGCCGGCGTGGATGGCGCGGGTGTTGAACCCCTGGCTGGACGAGGAAGAGTTTTCTGGCTGGGACATGGGACTCCTTGAACTGGTCAGTTGCTGAGGTAGGCGAGGAGGTCGTGGCGGGTCAGAATCCCCACCGGAGCGCCGACAAAGGTCACCATGAGGGTGTCGGTCTCGGAGAGGAGTTCGCGGGCGGTCGAGATCGATTCGAGCGAGCCGATCACGGGGAGGCGTGCCTCCATGTGTTCGGAGATCTTGTCCGAGAGCTTGGCCTCGCCGCGGAAGAGCTTGGCCGTGAGGGTGCGTTCGTCCACGGCGCCCAGCACCTCGCCCATGACCACGGGCGGTTCCTGGGACAGGACGGGGATGTGCGAGACGCCGTACTCGTTCATGATGTTGATGACATCGCGGACGGACTCGTTGGGGTGGATGTGCACGAGGTCCGGGAGTTCGCCGGTCTTGGCCTTGAGGACCTCGCCGACCGACGCCTCGTCTCCGCTGGCCAGGAAGCCGTAGGAGCGCATCCACTGGTCGTTGAAGATCTTCGCGAGGTAGCCGCGGCCGGAGTCCGGCAGGATGACCACGACGACGGCGTCCGCCGGGAGGTCTTTGGCGACCTCCAGTGCGGCCACGACGGCCATGCCCGAGGACCCGCCCACCAGCAGGCCTTCCTCGCGGGCCAGCCGGCGCGTCATCGCGAAGGAATCGGCGTCGCTGACGGCAATGACGTCGTCCGGGACGGACTTGTCATAGTTGGCCGGCCACATGTCCTCGCCGACGCCCTCGACAAAGTAGGGCCGGCCCGTCCCGCCGGAGTACACCGAGCCCGCGGGGTCCGCGCCGATGATCTTCACGACGCCGCCCTCGGCCTGGGGCCGCTTGGCGGAAACTTCCTTGAGGAACCGGCCGGTGCCGGTGATCGTGCCGCCGGTCCCGGCGCCGATCACGCAGTGCGTGATGAGCCCGTCGGTGTCGTTCCAGATCTCGGGACCGGTGGATTCGTAGTGGCTCGCCGGGGCTGCAGGGTTGGAGAACTGGTCTGGCTTGTACGCGCCCGGGATCTCGGTGACGAGCCGGTCGGAGACGCCGTAGTAGCTTTGCGGGCTGTCCGGCGGGACGGCGGTGGGTGTGACCACCACTTCGGCGCCGTAGGCCTGGAGCACGGCCCGCTTGTCCTCGCCGACCTTGTCCGGAACCACGAAGATGCAGCGGTAGCCCTTCTGCTGCGCCACGAGCGCCAGGCCCACGCCGGTGTTGCCCGAGGTCGGTTCCACGATCGTGCCGCCGGGCAGGAGCTTGCCGGTGCGTTCGGCCTCCTCGATCATCTTGGCCGCAATGCGGTCCTTGATCGAACCGCCGGGGTTCAGGTATTCGAGTTTCACGAGGACGGTGGCTGCGATGCCGTCGGTCACGTGGTTGAGTTTGACGAGCGGCGTATGGCCGATGAGGTCCAGGATGGACTGGGCGTACTTCATGGGTACTAAGTTACCGTCTCCGGCGCGGCAGCCATGTCGACGGGGCCACGGCTCCTCGTTCCGCTCCGGCGGGTGCGAGGATTAGCCGGTGAAGTGGATCGCCCGGCTCAAGAAGCTCAAGAGTTATGCTCTGCCCGGGGGCATGCTGCTGGCCGGATGCGTGGCCCTGGCGACCGGGCTCCTGCCCGTGCCGGCTTTCCAGGAACTCGCGGCACGGACAGTGCCGGTGCTGGCGTTCGTGGTGGCGATGTCCCTGGTCACCGAGCTCGTGGATGAGGCCGGGCTCTTCCGGGTGGTCACCGAGCGGCTGGCCGCCCTGGGCCGCGGCCGGGTCCTGCTCCTGTGGTTCCTCGTGATCGCCCTCGCTACCGTTTCCACGGTGTTCCTGTCACTGGATACGACGGCGGTGCTGGTGACTCCCGTCGTGGTGCTGCTGGCCATTCACGCCCGCATCCCGCCGCTGCCGTTCGCGCTGACCACGGTGTGGCTGGCGAACACGGCCTCGCTGCTGCTGCCGGTCTCCAACCTGACCAACCTGCTGGCACAGGACCGGCTCAAGCTCAGCCCCGCCGCGTTCGCCGCCCTGGTGTGGGCGCCTGCCCTGGTGGGGATCCTGGTGCCGCTGGTGCTCCTGTGGTTGGCGTTTCGGAAGGATCTGCGGGGCAAGTACGGCCCGCAGCCGGTCCATAAGGTGCGGGACCGGGTGCTGCTCTACGCGGCATCCGGCGTCATGGTGGTCCTGCTGCCGGCGCTGGTCTCCGGAGTTCCGGTGCAGATCCCCGCGATCGCGGCGGCCGCGGCCCTGCTCCTGCTGTTCCTCTGGCGGCGGCGCTCCGTGCTGCGATGCTCCATGATTCCTTGGCGCCCGCTCATGCTTACGTCCGGGCTCTTCATGGTGGTGGAGGCCCTGCACGCCAATGGCCTCGCCGGGTTCCTGTCCGGGATCGCCGGCACGGGCGAGAGCCTTCCGGCGCTCCTTCAGCTGGCCGGCCTGGGCGCAGGGGCAGCCAACGCCGTCAACAACCTGCCGGCCTATTTGGCCCTGGAACCGGTGGCCGGCTCCCCGGCCCGGCTGGCCGCCCTGCTGATCGGCGTAAACCTGGGCCCGCTGGTGACGCCGTGGGCGTCCCTGGCCACGCTTCTGTGGCACGAACGGCTCCGCGCCCTCAACGTGGAGATCCGCTGGGGAGGCTTCGCCCTGGCCGGCGTAGTCGCCGTCGTCCTCACGGTCCCGCTGGCGGTGGTGGCACTGTGGCTCACCACGGGGATGCCCTGATTCCTGGTGCGTGGAAGGGGGACGACGCAGGTGTCGGGCGCCGGTCCCAGGCAGCTCCTCAGGCGCCGATGTCATCCGCCGATGCGTCGGCGCCACCCTCACGCGGGGCGCTCTGCCAGAGACCGACCACATTGCCTTCGGTGTCCCTGAAGTAGGCGGCCCAGCCCATGGTGCCGACCTCCTGCCGCGCCAGGACCGTGGTGCCGCCCAAGGAGTTGATCTTCTCCAGCGCCGCGTCAATGTCATCGACATCCACGGTGACCACCGGGGACGTGAGGTCTCCTTCGCGGTGGAACATGCCGCCGTTGATGGAGCCCGCAACGGAGGGCATGCCCGTCGCATCCGTCGGCGTCGTCTTGATCATGGAGTAACTCATCTCCGGCATGACGCTGACCTGCCAGCCAAACGCCGAACTGTAGAACTCCCGTGCGCGGCTCTCGTCGTCCGCGGGGATTTCAAAATGTACAACTCCACCAGCCATCACACTCTCCCAAGAACAAGGATTCGGGCCACGATCCGGGCGCCGGCGCGCCACGCCCCAGCCGGAGTCTAGCCCCCGCAGCCCGGGAGGTTAAGGGCCCTATGGCCCATGCTCCGCGCCGGCTGATGCGGCCGCCGTCAGGGGGCCGTGGGAACATGTTTGAATGACCGTTGCCGACGTCCCCGCAGGCCTTGCCGCCGCGGCGGACGCCTCACTGCGGTGGCACCCGGGTGGTCCGTTCGACCTGATGCAGACCATCGGCCCGCTCCTGCGCGGCCACGGCGACCCGGCCATCCGCACCGCCCCGGACGGGGTCTGGCTCGCGTTTACAACACCGCACGGCCCGGCCACTTTGCGCCTTGCGACGGCGGGGCCGCGGGCGGACCCGGCAGTGGACGCACAGGCCTGGGGGCCCGGGGCAGTGGACGCCATCGATTCCGTCCCGCGCATGCTCGGCAGCGAGGACGACTGGTCCGGGTTCGATGAGCCCGCGTTCCATGCCACGCTCCCGCGCATGGTGGTTGAAGCCCGACACCGGAACCTCGCGCTGCGCCTGCCCGCCACCGRCCGGATCATCGACTCACTGGTGCCGACCATCCTGGAGCAGAAGGTCACCGTCATCGAGGCCCGCCGCGGCTACCGTTACCTGATGTACCGCTTCGGGACGCCGGCGCCGGGGGCCGGCACGGTCGCTCCCGCCAATCTGCTGGTCCAGCCGACGGCCGCGCAGTGGCTGCACATTCCGTCCTGGGAATGGCACCAGGCCGGCGTGGGCCCGCAGCGCTCGGCAACCGTCATGCGGGCCCTGCGGTCCGCCGTCGCACTCGAACGGCTCGCCGCCCTCCCCGCAGTGGAGGCGGGGGCCAAGCTGCAGACCCTTCCCGGGATCGGGGTGTGGACGGCGGCGGAGGTGGTCCAACGCACGCACGGCTGCCCGGACTCGATCGCCGTGGGCGATTACCACCTTGCGGCCTACGTGGGCGCGGCACTGACCGGCCGCCGGACCGACGACGCCGGCATGCTCTCCCTGCTGGCCCCCTGGGCAGGGCACCGGCAGCGGGTGGTCCGGATGATCGGCCTGAGCGGCTTCCGCAAACCGACCTTCGGCCCGCGCATGACCATCCAGGACCACCGCCGCCACTGACCCGCCCTGCCCGCGTTGCCGTCAGGCGTCGGTTTTTTAGAGGCCCAGCCGGGCCGCGGCCTCCTGGCGCATGTCCACCTTGCGGATCTTGCCGGAGACGGTCATCGGGAAGCTTTCTCGGACGTCCACGTAGCGCGGGATCTTGTAGTGCGCCAGCTTGCCGCGGCAGAACTCGGCCAGGCCGGCGGCGTCCAGCGGCGCGGCGCCGGGTTTGAGGATGACGCAGGCCATCAGTTCCTCGCCGTACTTGGCGTCCGGGACGCCGATCACCTGGACGTCCTGGATGTCCGGGTGGGTGTAGAGGAATTCCTCGATCTCCCGCGGATAGATGTTCTCGCCGCCACGGATCACCATGTCCTTGATCCTGCCCTCGATCACGATGTAGCCGTCCGCGTCCATCCGGGCGAGGTCCCCGGTGTGCATCCAGCCGTCGTCGTCGATCGCCTCGGCGGTCTTGTCCGGCTGGTTCCAGTACCCCCGCATCACGGCGTAGCCGCGCGTGCACAGTTCACCGATCCCGCCGCGTTCCAGCTCATCCCCGGTCACCGGGTCCACGATCCGGCTCTCCAGGTTGGGCATGCTCCGGCCGACAGTCTCGGTCCGCTGGGCCATGGGGTCCACGCTCCGGGTCATGGTGGACACCGGCGAGGTCTCGGTCATTCCGTAGCAAATGGCGACGTCGTTCATGTTCATCTCGCCGATGACCCGGTTCATCACCTCGATCGGGCACAGCGATCCGGCCATGACGCCTGTGCGCAGTGTCGAGAGGTCGTAGGAGGCGAAGTCCGGCAGGGCGAGCTCGGCGATGAACATGGTCGGCACGCCGTACAGCGAGGTCCCGCCGAAGTCCTGCACGGCCTCCAGCGCCGCGGCCGGTGAGAACGCCCGGCCGGGGATGATGGTGGCGGCGCCGTGGCTAAGGGCCGCCAGGTTTCCGATCACCATGCCGAAGCAGTGATAGAACGGCACCGGGATGACCACGCGGTCGTGTTCGGTATACCCCAGCTGCTCGCCGATCGAGTAGCCGTTGTTCAGGATGTTGTGGTGCGTCAGCGTGGCGCCCTTGGGGAAACCCGTGGTGCCCGAGGTGTACTGCAGGTTGATGGGATCGTGCGCGTCCAGGTCCGCCATGCGCGCCTTCAGGGCGGAATGTGCGACGTCGTCAGCCCGCTTGAGCAGCTCGGCGTACGTGCGCTCCGACTCGTTGCCGGGGTCGCCGGCTCTCAGCCCGGCCAGACCGGCATCGGGGAGGAAGACCAGCTCGCGCAGCTCCGGACACGCCGCCAATGCCTGCCGCGCCATCCCGGTGTAGTCGCTGTTCCGGTCCGAGGGCGCGGTGACCAGCATGCGCATGCCGTTCTGCTGGACCACGAACTCGAGCTCGTGGCTGCGGTAGGCAGGGTTGACGTTGACCAGGATCGCCCCGATCTTCGCGGTGGCGTACTGCAGGATGGTCCATTCGGCGCAGTTGGGGCTCCAGATGCCGATCCTCTCGCCCTTCGCAACGCCCAAGGCGAGGAGCGCACGCGCGAGGCGGTCGACGTCGTCGTTCAGCTTGGTGTAGCTCCACCGCCGGGCCTCTTCGCCGGGCACCGCGGCCGCCTCGATCAGGGCGTCCTGGTACGGGAACCGCGCCGCGATCCGTTCGAAGTTCGCACCAATGGTTTCCTCGAGCAGCGGGACGTCAGTGTCCCCGGCTGTGTAAGCACGCATGAAGTGACGCTACCAACTGACCGGGGGCAAAAGAAGAGCAAAGCTTGGAAGTCCTATGAAATCTTGGGTCATCTTCCGGCCGCTGCGCAGCGGCCCGGTAGGGTAATTGCCATGACTGCACCCGTTGACCTTCAGGCCATATTCATCCCCAACGACGGCGAATTCTTCCGCGTGAAGCTCGCCCTGGATATCGCGATTGACGAGGTAGTCAACGAGCCCGGCTGTATCCGCTACGAGCTCACGGAGGCCAGCGAGGACAAGCTCGTCCTGACCGAACGCTGGGCCAGCCAGGCAGACCTGGACAAGCACTCCAAGGGCACGGCCGTCCAGGACCTGAACGAATCCCTCAGCGCACTGCTGGCCGAGCCGGTCAAACTGGAAACGCTCTAGGCGCCCCGCCCTCCACAACGCCACAAAGAACGCCACAACAACGCGGGGTCACTCTGCGCCCATCCTGCGAGGGATTCATGGGCGCGGAGTGACCCCGCGTTACTTTAAGTTTCCGAGGAGGCCGTGGAGCCTCAGGCTTCCGGAATCTGGGTCCCGTCCTGCTTGGCCGCCGCTGCGGCGGCCTCGGCCTGGGACCGGGCCACATGGGCGTGGACTTCCTCCATGTCCAGGGCCTTGACGGCGTCGACCACCTGCTCCAGCTGCTGGGCATTCAGGGCGCCGGGCTGGGAGAACACCAGGACCTTTTCGCGGAAGGCCATCAGCGTGGGGATCGAGGTGATGCCGGCCTCGGCGGCGAGCTGCTGCTCAGCCTCGGTGTCCACCTTGGAGAAGACGACGTCCGGGTGCTTCTCTGAGATCGCGGAGTACGTGGGGCCAAACTGCTTGCACGGGCCGCACCATTCGGCCCAGAAATCGACGAGGACAATGTCGTTATCCTCGACTGTCGATGCGAACTGTTCACCTGTGATGTCTACGGTAGCCATGAGTCAACGGTACGGGAGCAGGCGCGGATTGTCCCCGGCATTACGCTGTTGGCACATCCGGGCAGGCGGGTACGGAGGTCACGCCCAGGCGTGCGGAGCCGGGCGCCTGGCGCCGGGCAGGGCGTTGGTTTCGCGCCATTCATGGATCCACCCGGGCAGTTCCAGATCCGCCGGCGGGGCGCCGAACTCGCGGATGATTTCCTCCTGGCTGACGGGCTTGCCTTTGCTGACCAGCCGGGTGGCGATGTACGCACGCGCATAGACCTCGCCGTCCACCACCATCCGCTGCTCGAAGTAGATTGCTTTCGAGTCGAGCCCGATGATCCTCGATTCGATGGTGTACCGCTGCCAAAGCTGCAGCGAGCGGCGGAAGGCGATGGTCTCCCCCGCCGCCACCGGGGTCCAGCCCCGGCGGCGCATCTTCTTCCACGTTCCGCTGCGGGCCATGAGGTCGAAGCGGCCCAGGTCCATGAGCGAGAAGTACATGCCGTTGTTGACGTGCATGGCGATGTCAATGTCAGTGGGCAGGACCCGCAAGGGCAGCGATGAGTTGTCCCAAATGCTCAGCGGCGAGCGGCGCGAGGACGTGAACAGCAGCAGGAGGGTGCGGAACAGAAGGTGCATAAGGCAATGTTACTCGCGAGTAACAACTCGTGCCAAGGGGGGCGGGCTAGCCATGCGCCGACAGGACCGAGACCGTGGCCTTGGGGCCGGTGCCGCGAATCGTCCAGCAGTTCCCAATGCCGATCACCTCCACGGAGTCCAGGTCCGTGTGGTGCAGGACCAGGGCAGTGTTCTCATCCACGGCAGCCGCGCGGTCCACGAGGCCCTTCGCCACCGCGGCGACGGCCCGGCTGAGCGTCCCGGCCTGCGCGGCGTGGACGTCGACAGCGAAGGGCACCAATCCGAGCCCGTCGCGGATCTCCACTTCCTCGAGACCCTCCGACCAATCCACCGGGCATACCTCGGTGCCGCGGATGCGGTAGCCTCCCACGATCGACCTCGCCGGCGCCACCATCGCCCCGGCAGAGAACCCCATATACGGCACACCATCGGAGACTGCCCGGCGGATGGCCTCCGCGGACGACAGGAGACCTTCCAGGTAGCCCGGCGTCGGGCCGCCGCCCACCACGATCCCATCGACGTCGTCGAACGCGGCACCAGCCGCGCCCTTGTCAAAGCGGAGAAGGACCGGGACCACCTCGCAGGCGATTCGGGATTCCAGCGGCTCCAGATAGGCGGGCAGGAAATATTCCGAGCTGCCCTCATGGTCAAAGAGAACCACGGCGACGCGCGGAACCCTCCCAGGGGCCCGGAACCGGAGTTCCCTGACGAACCGGTCGAAGACGACGGGAGTGGTGACGGTGTCCGGGCCTCCGCCGACAAGCAAGATGGTCATGCTTCAAAGTACCCGCAGCGATTGACCGGCGCTGAGCGTGAGGAACATAATCGGAATCGGTACTAGCTTCGTGACACGACTGCGCCGACCATGAGGCCGACGGCAGAGCATTCAAACGGAAAGCGGTCGGCATTATGAGCACTGTCCATCATCCTGTCGCTTCGACTGGCTGGACCGGTTGGGTCCGCTTCGCCGGAGTCATTCTGATCATCAACGGCGTCTTCAGTGGTCTTCAAGGACTCGTCGCGCTCACCGGACCGGACACCTACTACCTATCGACGCCGGGAAGCCTGTTCCTCTTCGATGCGAAGGGGTGGGGCTGGTGGAATCTGGCGATCGGAGTGCTCTTGATTCTCACCGGCGTCGCGCTCTTCTCAGGCGCAATGTGGGCCCGGGTGGTTGGCGTCGTCCTGGCCGGCATCAGCGCGGTGGTGCAGCTGATGCTCATCCCGCAGCAGCCGTGGTGGGCCTTCATCGTCATCGCCATGAACGTGCTGATCATCTACGCGATCATCGCCCACGGCGAGGAATTGAAGGCTGAACAAGCACCTCCGGCAAGCAATCCGTAGGCCGCCGGGCGCTCAGTCCGCAGCGATCAGCTCCACTTCGTAGCCGTCCGTGTTGACAAGGTAGGCGGCGAAGTGGCCTGGACCGCCCGCGTGCGGGTATTTCTCCGGGAACAGCTCGGCCCAGCCGTGGCTCAGACTCTCGGCCGCCATGGCGTCCACGTGCTCCCGGGTCCCCGCGCTGAAGGCCAGATGGTTCAGGCCGGGAGCCGTGCGCTGGTGTTCGGTTCCGCTGAGGGCCGGGGACTGCTCGACGACGATATAGGTTGGCCCGCGACGCCAGCTGCATCCGTGGGCCCAGTCCTGGTAAGGCTCGTAGCCCAGCCGGCCCAGCAGCCAGCCCCACTGGTCCCTGGCGCGTTGCAGGTCCGGCACCCAGAGTTCAACATGGTGCAGCGCACCAAAGTCCGCAGGCGTATCCGGAACAGCTGCCATCAGAAGAGGATCCGCTGGAAAAGGACGTGGTCCTGCCATGAACCGGCGATCTGAAGGTACCGTGGCGCCAGGCCGATCTCCTCAAAAGCCGCCCGCTTCAGGATCCGCTGTGACGCGGTATTGTGCGGGAGGGTGGCGGCCTGCAACCGGTGCAGGCCCAGCTCGGACCGCGCGGCTTGGACTGCGAACTCCAGCGCTGCCGAGCCAATCCCCCGCCCGGTCATGTCCTTATCCACCCAGTAGCCGAGGTGGGCACTGAGGAAGGGCCCCCGGACAATCCCGCTGAGGTTCATCACCCCGACGATGCGGGAGCCCTCCACAAGAACCCATGGCACGTCCGATCCCGCGATGAACAGCCCGAGCTTGGACTCAATGCTGGCGGACTGTCCGTTGACGGTGAAGAAATCCTCGGACCGCAGGGGCTCCCAGGGCGCCAGGTGCTCCCGGTTCCGCAGGTAGGCATCGGCCAGGGCGCTGGCGTCGGGCCTGCGCAGCACCCGCACCCGCACAGTATCCGTCAAGGCGGCGCTGTTCTCGGTCATCCGCAGACTCTAACGGTCATCCGGAACGGCTTCAATCAGAGGCCAGCTTCAGGGGCCTGGATCGATCGGCCCGGCTTGAGCGGCCTGACTCAATCGGAGCGGCTTGAGTTTCCGCCAGCCACCGGCCCGGTTGTCCGCAATGATCTGCCGGAACATCGCCGTGAGGGCCAGGGCGGGGATGGCTTCTCCCTGGGTGAAGGCGACGGTGCGCGCGGTCTTGTTGTCGTGCCCGCCCGTGATGATGCCCTCCGGATCCGGGACTATTCCGCCGTCGTACAGGAAGACGTTGACGTGGTCCTTGGCCGCCAGGAACGCGCAGATGTTGCCGTCAAGGACAAAATAGGGCTGCGTGGTGCGCTTGATGGTCTCGGTAACCGCCGGGTCGGCGGCATGGACCAGTTCACGCACCTGGGCGCAGACATCCTGCTGCCATTCCGGCAGCGCCGCGATGAAGGCGTCCACTCGGGGGTCCCGTTGCGGGTTTTCAGGAACTGGAGTCATCGTCCTCCTCGTTCGGGTCGGCGCCGCGAACGGTGACACTCTTCACGCCGGGCACATCCAGAAGGTAGGGGACGAGGTCCCGCAGCGGAAGATGCCCGTGGAAGCGGATGTCCATGAGGACGATCGGTTTTTGCTCGGTTCCCGATTTGTTGGTGCTCAGGATCGACGAGCTGAAGCCCATATTGGTGGCGATCTCCAACACTTGCCGCAGCACGCCCTGGTTGTCGTCGTAGCCCAGATGCAGGACCCGGTGGGCGTCCGGGGTCGGTATCTTCCTGATGAAGGGAGAGACGACGTACAACGTGATGAGGTGGAAAACAGTCAGTGAAACGGCCAGGGACAGCATTCCGGCCCCGCACGCCATGCCGACGGCGGCCGAAACCCAAATGCTCGCGGCCGTCGTCAGGCCCCGGACAACGTTCCGCCCCTTGAAAATCACGCCGGCTCCGAGGAAGCCGATGCCGCTGACAATTTGGGCCGCAATGCGGGCCGGGTCCATGGTGCCCCCGGGGGGCTGAGCGGCGGCGAAACCGTAGGCGGAGATCAGAGTAAAGGTGCACGATCCCAGACCGACGAGTACGTGGGTGCGGTAGCCCGCGACCTTTTGCCGGACCTGCCGCTCGGTACCAATCAGGGAACAGAGGACAAATGTCGCCAGCAGCAGCCCGATTTCCACCAGTGTGGTTGGGGTATATATCCCATATGCGTCCTGCATCCCGCTCTCCGGCCCGGCCCRAGAGTGGCGCCCCGTTCCGGACGCCGGCGGCTCCGGCCAACTCTGAGGTACGCCAACGACTCCCTTGATGTTGATCGTACCGCCGCCCCCTTGCTGGGAGTAGGGGGCGGCGAACAGGGGCGGGTCTGTTCCGCTCAGGCCGCGAGATCGCGGCGGCGCCAGCCGGAGTAGCCCACTACGGCGAGCGCAGAAGCCGTCACGGTGAGTCCCAGCAACGGCCCCACGGCGCCGGAATCCAACGGAAGCAGCGGCGAATGCCGGAACGGGGAGAGTTCCATCAGCCACTCCGGGGCGTTCCACAGTACGCCGAACTCGCCCAGGGCCACGAACAACAGCAGCAGGGCCCAGACAGCCCCGGTGAGCCGGGGTGCCCAGCCGAACACGGCCAGTACCGCTGATGTCATGACCCAGGCCGCGGGGATCTGGGCGGCGGCGGCCACGGTGACGCGTCCAAGCTGGTTTCCGTCGGCCAGCACCGCCGCTGCGCCGGCTCCGACCGACAACCCGGCCAGCAGCATGAGCACGGCGACGCCGGCGAGCGCCAGGGCGAAATGGCTGGTGGCCCAGCGCGGCCGGGTGGTGGCCGTGCCCAGCAGAGCCTCGACGTGGCCGTCTGTCTCCTCGTCGCGGAGCCGGCTGGCCGCCGAGAGCCCGTAGGCGGCGGCCAGCAGCCCCATAATGCTGATCTCCGCGGCAATGAAGGCGTCCGTCATGGCCTGGGTTCCGCCCAGCATCTTGATCAGGTCCTGGGCGTTTGGGGAACTCAGCAAGTCCGTGACGTTGCCGACCAGCGATCCGATCACCACGCCGAACACCACGAACGCCACCGCCCACGCTGCAAGCATTCTTAGTTGGAGCCGCACGGCGAGGTCCCAGACACCGCGGAGGGAACCTCGCGCCGGGCCGGGGCGCTCCTCCCGCAGACCCGAGCCAAGGTCACGGCGGGCGCGGAGGCCGACGGCCACTGGCACCAGGACAACGCACAGTGACAGCGGCAGGGCGATCACCCACCATTGGTCCCCGGCAAAGGCCCGGATCTGCTGGTTCCAGCCAATCGGTGAAAGCCAGGACATGGCGGACGGCCCGGGTTCGGCGAGGTCCCCCACGGCCCGCAGCGCATAGGTCACTGCCACGACGCCGACGCCCATTCCGGTGGCGGCCCGCGCACTGGCGGTGACCTGGGCGGTGACCCCGGCCACGGCGCTGTACGCCATGCCGGTCGCGGCCCAGCCGAGTCCGAACGCCAGTGACCCGGCGGCAGGAAGTCCGCCGGCGGCCAGGGACAACGCCGTTACCAGTCCGAGGACCAGGCTCGATCCGAAGCTGATGGCGAGGGCGGCTGCGAGTGGGGCGTCGCGACCCAGCCGCCCTCCCCCGAGCAACTCCAGCCGCCCCGACTCTTCGTCGCTGCGGGTGTGCCGGACGGTGATGCTCACCATCAGGACGGCGAGGATGGCTGCCATGAAGGCTGTGTACTTGATGAGGGACAGCGCTCCCAGGGATGTGGGGTCATAGACCCGGCCGAATAGCGCCACGAGCGAGGCCGTGGCGTTCAGGGCCGTCGCGGCTTCGACCCGGCTCCCGACGTCGGGGTACAGTTCGGCGCCGGCTGCGGCGGTGGAATAGGTCGTTAGGGCGAATCCTGCGATCCATGCCGGCAGCAGCCAGCGGTCGCGCCGGAGTCCGAGCCGGACCAGGACCGTTGTACCCGCCAACGTTTCACGCATCACCGGACCGCCCATTGCCGGACTCGGCTGCGGACACTGCCGCGGCCGCGGGGACCGCTGAGCCATAGTGGCGGAGGAAGAGGTCCTCGAGGGTTGGCGGTTGGCTGGTCAGCGCGAGGAGGCCCGCGTCGGTCAGCGCACGCATGAGCGGGGCCAGGCCGGACGGTTCCACCTGCGCGCTGACGCGGTGGTTTGTTATGACGACGTCGTGGACCCCCGGCAGGATGTCCAAACCCGGCGGCACCGCTGAGACGTCGGCCGTGACGGTGGTCCTGGTCAAGTGCCTGAGCTCCTCAAGCCGCCCGGAGTCCACCACTTGGCCCGCCCGGATGATGCTGACGCGGTCGGACAACGCCTCGGCCTCGCTGAGGATGTGGCTGCTCAGCAGCACCGTGCGGCCTTGGTTCCGCAGGTCCCGGATACAGCCGCGAAAAACGTCCTCCATGAGCGGGTCCAGGCCACTGGTGGGCTCGTCCAGCAAGAACAGCTCAGCGTCGGTGGACAGTGCCGCGATCAGGGCAACTTTCTGCCGGTTCCCTTTGGAGTACGCCCGGGACTTCTTTGTGGGGTCGAGGTCGAATGCCTCAAGGAGCCGGTCCCGCCGGTCCACGTCCTGGCCGCCCTGGAGCCGGCCGAGGAGGTCGATCACCTCGCCGCCGGTCAGGTTGGGCCAGAGCGCCACGTCCCCTGGAACATAGGCCAGGCGCCGGTGCAGGCTCGCGACGTCGCGCCACGGGTCCAGGCCCAGCACCCGGATGGAACCCGCGTTGGCCCGGAGCATGCCCAGCAGCAGGCGGATCGTTGTCGATTTGCCCGCACCGTTCGGGCCTAGGAACCCGTGCACCTCGCCGGCCTCAACTGAAAAGTCCAACCCGTTCAGGGCAACCACCGGCCCGAAGCGCTTTACAACCCCGGCCATCTCCACCACGCTCGCCATGGGGGACACAATACGCCTGAGACCGACAATTTGATCCCAGCCGAAAGGCCTGTCACCTCAGGGCACGCTGCCTTTGCCCTGTCACGGCCCTGTCGCTTCCACGGACCTGTCGCTTCGCGATCCGGCGACGTAGCCTAACGAACATGGAAGACCCCTACGATCTTGAACGGTTCGTGGTCGCCCAAGATGCAGGCGGAACCTATGGGCACGCCCTGGCGGAGGTGAGGTCGGGCATGAAGCGGAGCCACTGGATGTGGTTCGTTTTCCCCCAGCTCGCAGGCCTGGGCCACAGCGAAACCGCCCGCAAATATGCCATCTCCTCCCTGGACGAGGCCCGGGCCTACATTCGGCACGACCTCCTTGGTCCCCGCCTGCGGGAAGTTGCCGCCACAGTGGCCTCCCTGGAGGGCCGGTCTGCGGTGCAGATTTTTGGCAGCATCGACGCGCGGAAGCTGCACTCGTCCATGACGCTGTTCCGGCTTGCAGACCCGGGTGAATCCGTGTTCCGCGATGTCCTGGACCGCTACTTCGAGGGCAGGGAGGACCCCGGCACGGGACAGTTGTTGGATGGACAGCTGCCGGCGGGGCAGTCCGGCGACGCGGACCAGCCAGGCGATCCGGACGGTTAGCCGTCCGGGCGGACGGTTAGCTGTCCGGCGCAGCCAGGGCGGTGATCATCCGCTCCATGCGCGCGACGCCGGCAAAGCGGCCGGCGTTGTCCGTCACCAGAAGGGGGTCAAACCTGTTGCCCTGAGTCCGCGTCATGCAACGCGCCAGCGCCTCGCCGATCGGCGTGTCCAGGTTGACCCGCATTCCCGGGCTCACCATGCCCATGGCCGCCGCGACGGGATCGAGCACCGCGACCGGCCGCAGGTGTTCCTCCATCAGCACCACGGACTGAAGGGCGGGGTTGGCATCAAAGGCGGCAGCCGCCGTCGCCGTCGTGGTGGCCGTTGTCGCGGGTTCCGCGATGTCCCGAATAGTGCTCCGCTGCGTCACCGGGGGTTTGGACGCCAGGCGGTGGGCGACGTCAAGATCGATCTGCACCCAGGCCGGTCCCGGCCGGGCCAGGCAATACCCCTGGACAAGCGGCACGCCGAGGGCCACCAGGGCGTCCAGTTCCTCCACCCGTTCCACTCCCTCGGCCAGGATCCAGGCGTCGACCCGACTGGCAAAGGTTCCGAGCATGGAGATCAGGGCCCGTTTGGCCTCGTCACGGTCGAGGTCCTGGACGAGTTCGCGATCGATCTTGATCAGCGAGGGCCGCAGCGCCAGGAGGTGGCGGAGCCCCGCATAGCCGGCTCCGGCGTCGTCGACGGCGATCAGCGCGCCGGCGGCGCGCAGCTGGTTGAGGTCGGGCTCGAGCTCCAGATAGGAGTCGATCGGGGTTTGCTCCGTCAGCTCAACCACCAGTCCGCCAAGGTTTCCCTGGCGGCGCCAGATCTCCCGRATATCGTCCGTGAGCAGCAGCTCCGGCGAGACGTTGAGGGTCAGGAAGCAGTTCGCAGGCAGGGTGGGACGTGCCGCGAGGGCAACCCGCAAGGCAGCAGCCTCAAGCTCGGCCGCCAGGCCATGAGTGCGCGCTGCGGCAAACCACACTTCGGGGTTCTTTTCGGCGAACCCCGGAAATCGCGCCAGGGCCTCGTAGCCCACCACCGTTCCGCGGGCAGTATCAACGATGGGTTGGTAGGCCGCGGAAAGGCCGACACCCCGGCAGGCGGCCGCCAGCTGCTCGTTCCAGTCCGGGCCGGGAACGGCCCCGGCGTGGGGCCGGAGGCCGCCTGCCTCGTGAATCAACTAACGGGAACGATGGCTCTGTGGACGGCCTGCACGACGTCGGCCGGCAGCTCCTCCAGCCCATGCGAAGACGCAGCGTGAGCGGCGACATTGACCAGAATTTCATCTTCCGTACTGCACACCCAGCGTGCTTCACAACCGGGAACCACATCACCACAGGCAAACGACTTCACGAATTCTCCCTTTACTTCTTCGACAGCGGACCGGACAACAGTACGATGGCGGTGCCTCGAAAACTGAGATTTTGCTCGCAGAAAAGCGGGGTGTTGCCGGAACACGAACGCCAACAGAGCGCGAAGCCGGCAATGTCACTGCTTGGCCAGGGTCCCGATCTTGCTACCGCTGTTGCCGTAGACGACAAGCACAGTCCCGTCCACCTTGGCGGTGTGCGCCTGCGACAGCCACGTGTCGACGTCGCTGCAGGCCATCATGGTGGATGCGATCGGGCCGAAGTCGAAGGAATCGGCCGAAATCGATCCTTTGCCCGTCAAACGATTGCAGCCGTCCGTTCCCTGGAAGGAGCCGTCGTCGGTGATCGTGAGGTTGGGCTGACCTTTGACGGTCTGCCCCCAACTTCCGGCGAACGATTTCAGGGCCGGACCGGAGCACCCCGTGAGTGCCGCCAGCGCCATGCCGGCAACCAGCATGGCAACAACCAGCAGACCGCTTCGGCGCAACCGACTCATGCCGCCATGCTAGTTGAGCTATCTCCCGGACGGAAGGATCATTCCGCCTCTCCGGGTCGCCTTCGGACTCCTAGCGGCCGGCAGCCGGTGCCCCCGCTTCGGCGGCGACGGCGGCCGCCTCGATCCGGGCCCGGTGGACAGCCCACTCTTCGGGCGTACGCACCGACAAGTTCGGATCCCCCGGGCGCTGGCCAGCGCTGCCGTCGATGAGCTCGCGCAGGATGTCCGCGTGGCCGAGGTGATGGGCTGTTTCCACGCACATGTGCACAAGAATCTGGTGCAGGGTCACGTGCTTGCGCTCGTCCGGCCACCAAGGCACCACGCCGGGCGCGTCCAGGGCGAGCTCCTCGATGGTGGCGTCGCTGTGCGCGGCAGAGACGCGGTGGAGCTCTGCGATCTGCTCCCGCGTCTCGCCGGGGGCAGCCCACATGTCAGCGTCGGGCTCCGCATTCTCGGCCAACCATGGCAGTTCCAGGTCGCTGGGCCGGCCAAAGACCTCGCCGAAGTAACCGAGCTCTACGCTGGCCACATGCTTGACCAGGCCCAGCAGGTTGGTGCCCGTGGCCGTGAGGGGCCGGCGCGCGTCGTACTCGCTGAGCCCGTCGAGCTTTGCCAGCAGGCTGGCCCTTCGGGTGCGCAGGTAGGTGTGCAAGATCGCCTTTTCATCCATGACCGGCACTATACCGAACCCCCGGGCTGCGGCCTGCGGAAATCTCGGTTTCATAAAACGTATGGAATAATCAGCGGCAACGGGCCTCGGGGGGAGGCCCCGACTGACAGGACACCCAACGTGAGTCACAGTTCCGGTGTAAAGCGCGTCCCGCCAGCCGCCGCAGTTCTTCTGGCCGTGGTTCTTCTGGCTGCAGTCCTCGCCGTCCTGCTGGCAGCCTGCGAATCAGGCGCGGCAGCCCAGGGCGAATCCCCCGCGGCCGCTGCCCCTGCAACGACCCCGGCGGCCGGGGGCCTGCAGGGGACGACCGAAACGAACGGGTTCTTCCAGCCGATGCGCTACACGGCTGTCGACGGAGACACCTGGGAGGGCATCGCCGCCCACTTCAGGATGACTCCCGAGATCCTCAGGAGTTTCAACGAAGCGGTGTCCATTACCGCGGGAGAAGTCATCGACCTCAGAGGCGTGGCCGTGCCGCAGCTGGGGGCCGGCGGAAGCGTGACCGGCCAGGACGGGCAGGGGCGGCTCCTGTACGAGACGATCGCAGGAGACACCCCTTCTGGGATCGCGAGCCGCTACGGAGTCCCGCTCTATGCGTTGCGGATAGCCAACCTGAACCTGTTGACCGGCCACGAGTGGATACCGCCCGCCGGCACCACGGTCACCATCCCGAGTCCAACGACCAACTGAGCCGCGGCGTTCTTGGGGACTACAGAACGGCGGGGAAAGAAAAGGCCTCCGGAACTGATTGGTTCCGGAGGCCCCCCGAGGGAGTAACCGGACGAAAGGCACGCACGGTCCTTCAGGAGGCTTCGGAGCCCGTCTCCGAAGCGGATGCTAGCGTTTCAGCGTTACCTCCGGGCTGGATACCCTGCCGGCCGAATACGTGCTGGCAGCTCCCCAGGTGTCGCCGGCGATGAACTGGTGCCGTGCACCGTCCGTGATCGGGGCGACGTAGAGCTTCTTCAGGGTGGCACTGCGGTCCTCGTAGTACGCGTAGGCTGCCCCCGATGCGAAGGAGCGGAAGCCCTCAATTCCGGAGTCGCACAGGGCAACATAGTTCCCGTCCGGGTTCCAGGCATAGCACAACTGGTACGGGAGTTTGCCGAGTTGGCCGCCAGGCGCCTTGCCGAGATTCTGGTCCGCGGTCCAGGTCTGGTTGGCCCCGACCCACGACACTCGCTGCAGCGTGGTCGGCCACATCACCATGTAGGGGCAGTAGTACCAGCCGTCTGTCGCCCACGTGATTTTTCGGTGAACGTGCAATCCTCCCGCTGCAGTCATGCTGTACACGACCCGCGCGGTCCCCACCTTGCTCTCGCTGCCAGGGTGGTAAAGATCCGACAGCCGCTCGATCGTGAACCCGTTCGAGGTGTAGATGGAGTCCACTGGCGGAGTGAGAGTCTTGCCCTCGGCGTAAACCTTCCAAGACGCAGGGCGGTCGTAACCGTGCTGGTTGCCGATGAACGCGTCAGTGCCGCCGATGGCAACACCCAAGGCGTATTCCCACGCCGACGGGTCGCTCCGTCCAGCGCCGCCCAACTGCTCATCAAGGACCCACGTCGTCTGACTATTCGGGGTCGGGTGGTCGCGGCCGATGGCGGCCACCGTCACGTACGGCGCCGGCACCCCTTCGGCGCAGGGGCCTGGCATGTCCGACTGCTCGAGCACCACGCCGTCAAAGTCAATCGTGTCGCCGACGGCAGCAGCGTCAGCATTGCCGATCCGAAGAAGCATGCTTACTGTCCCGGCTGGGGCTGTTGCAGTTACGGAAGTCCAGGCAAAAGTAGCGCCGGTGATGGTGGGCGATGAGGAACTGTTGCCGATTGCGGCCCCGGCAGAATCGTAAAAGGACATCTGCAGGGATACGCCTACATTTCCAGACGCCCGAACGTAGGCAGACATGGTGTGTGGCAGACCGGGGACAACTGTAACGCGAGGCGAAATATCCACCTGCTGGTTGTGGGTACCAGCAGTGTTGTCCGTGACGGTCAGTCGGTAGTATGCACCGCCCTGGGCCGGAGCGGCGCCTGCCACCCTCGACAGTGAGGCGCCTGTTGCTTCGCCCTCCGAAAATTCCACTTCGGCCGACGGATTGCCAACCAGGTGGACCGGGATGGAACCGGCTCTCTGCACGCCTGTCCCCAGAACGGTCACGGTGTAGGTCCGTTGCGTGTCGAGGTTCGTGGACAGGACACGGTCCGCGAGGCAGCTCACCCCATACGTGTGCTGGCTGATGTAGTAGGCGCTGGTACTGATGTTCCCCGCATCGATATCGCACTGCGTGACCAGTCCGGCTTCCAGCATCTCCCGGCCCGACAGCAGATCAGACGGCGTGTGTGTCATGCCCAGATCATCCGTCATGCGGACTTCGGCAATCCCGTTGGACGAGTGCGCGGTATAGCGCATTAGGGCCGCGCGGCTGCCCACCGGCAAGGTGAACCGGGCGTATTCCCTGCGGGTCCTTGCCCGACGCCCGGCTAACGGGGTGGAGTCCTCCCAGCTCGCCCCCTTCCACGTCCAGTCCGCCGCGTCCCAGTTCGTGTACAGGCCGGCGCGGTAGGCGGCGAAATTGTTCAACTGCACGAGTTGCCTGGCCTCGGCGCCGCCGTCAGTGTTTGGGGAGTTACTGAAGGTGTGAACCATCCACCGCAGCGAATCCAGTTGGTAGCCCATCCAGTACTTGTACTTTGACGTGCGGCGGAGGAAGCACTTGCCGGAGGGCATGGGGCGGGTGCGTGCCAGCAGGTTGTGTCGCAGTGGGTCCAATAGTTGGGCGAGGTTGTTCTCCTGCTGGGCCTTCTGGGCGTTAGCCGGGATGACGTGACTGCCGCCGCGAAGCAGTTCGTTCTCGTCAGGCGTCTTAAGGCCGCGCAGTGTTGTCTCTGTCCCCAATGGAAGTCCTTTGCGTGATTCATGGCTCGTCGGTGTAGGCGTCGTCGGTTGTGCCTGCCCTTGGGACGGCCAGATCCGTCGCCCGGCGCTACTCAAAGGCTCCGCAATGCTCGTTGGCGAGAATCTCGGGGCCTTGGGCACTTGGGCCAGGATCGAGGACGTTAGGTAGAGGCGTTGCCCGACACGCGGGAACTATACGCGCGCGGGGCGGGCGAGGCAGCACGAAACGCGGTCGACGGCGCGGCCTGGTTGTTGCGGCACGCAGAACGGTGCTCACGGGGCCCTGATATGGCTGGCACCATTGCGCGCAAACACGGGAGCCTCGCTCTGGACATCCACGCGGTCCTGGTGGATGAGCATCTGGACGGGGCGGCCGCACACTGGATCGAGCCGTTTCACACTCAAGTGTGTTCAAAATGTGCCCAGACAGGATTCTCGAGAAAACAACAAAGGGCTCTATTTCCTTAGCTACTGCTAGGAAATAGAGCCCTTTGCAAGGGTGGCAGATGAGGGATTCGAACCCCCGTAGGCGTTGCCAGCTGATTTACAGTCAGCCCCCTTTGGCCGCTCGGGTAATCTGCCGAACTTCAAAAGAAGATCACTCGCGGTTTCCAGTCCCAGAACGCCTGTTTCCAGTCCGTTCCGCTTCCAGCACCCGCGGGCAAGACAACTTTACAGAACTTCTGCCGAAGAATCGAATCGGCGCCGGAGAGGGCCGAAATCCCCGGAAAATCAGGCCTCTCCGAGAATGCGTCCGGCCAGGCGTTCCTCGAATCGTGCTGCCTGCTCCGCGGTGACCTGGTTCAGCTGGACGGCGCGGGCCAGGTCGGCGTGGACACCGTCCATGCGGGCTGACGCATCGGCGGTCGGGCTCAGGATGATGGAGGCCGCCAGGGCAGCGGCGGCAACGGAGCTCGCCGTCGTCGCCAGGGTGCTGGCAGCGGCGGCGGTGGTGCGGGTGACGTAGCGGACGGCCTTGTGGTGCATGTTCTTGCCTTTCAGCGGGGGTTCCAACCCTTGCAACTCTGGGCGCCCCGGCTTCGTTCCCGCCATGATTGAGCTATGAGCGGACTGTGAAACGTAGCCGCACCTGCCGGCCGCCACATCCGGGGCATCCGTACTAGGCTGGAATGCAGAGATCCCGGCCTCACCTGAGGCCCCCGGCAACCACCAGGAGGACAGTCATGGCAGGCGAATCCACGTTCGACGTCGTCAGCAAGGTAGACAAGCAGGAAGTCGCCAACGCGCTGAACCAGGCGCAGAAGGAAATTGCGCAGCGCTACGATTTCAAGGGCGTCGGCGCCGAGGTTGATTTCAGCGGCGAGAAGATCCTCATGAAGGCCAACTCCGAGGAGCGSGTSCTGGCSGTSCTKGACGTGCTGCAGTCCAAGCTCATCCGCCGCGGCATCTCGCTGAAGTCCCTCGACACCGGCGAGCCCTACGCCTCCGGCAAGGAGTTCCGGCTCGAGGCCTCCATCAAGGAGGGCATTGCCCAGGACCTTGCCAAGAAGATCAACAAGCTGATCCGGGACGAGGCCCCCAAGTCCGTCAAGTCCCAGATCCAGGGGGACGAACTCCGGGTGACGTCAAAATCCCGCGATGACCTCCAGGAGACCATGAACCTGCTCAAGGGCTTCGACGAGGCCGACCTGCAGTTTGTGAACTTCCGCAGCTAGCGGCCCGTCCGCTGCGGACGCTTCCTCGCGACGCGCAAAAGGGACGGCGACACCGGAATTCCGGTGTCGCCGTCCCTTTTGCGTGTCGCGGAGCAAATGCCGCGTCGCCAGCCAAGCCGCCCGGCGCCAGCCAAGCCGTGAGCGTTCTAGCTGAGCGGACGGCCCGCCATCCGCTCCAGCCGGCCGATCCGCTCGGCCATCGGCGGGTGGGTGGAGAACAGCTTGGCCACGCCCGCCCCGCGGAAGGGGTTGGCGATCATCAGGTGCGAGGCGTTGACGAGCCGCTGGTCCTGGGGCAGCGGCTCCAGCTGGACACCCTGCTCGATCTTGCGCAGGGCGGAGGCGAGCGCCAGCGGATCGCCGGTGAGCGAGGATCCGTCCTCGTCGGCGTCGTACTCCCGTGTGCGCGAGATGGCCATCTGGATCAGGGAGGCGGCGAACGGGGCCAGCAGGGCCATGGCGATCGCGGCGAACGGGTTGCCGTTGCGGCGGTCCCCGCCGCCGAACAGCAGCATCATCTGCCCCACCGAGGTGATGACGCCGGCGACGGCGGCGGCCACCGACGCGGTCAGGATGTCCCGGTTGTAGACGTGCATCAGCTCATGGCCAAGCACGCCGCGCAGTTCGCGGGCGTCCAGAAGCCTCAGGATGCCCTCGGTGCAGCACACTGCCGCGGTCTTCGGGCTCCGGCCGGTGGCGAAGGCGTTGGGCGCCATGGTGGGCGAGACGTAGATCCGTGGCATCGGCTGGTTGGCCCGGGCGGAGAGCTCGCGGACGATCTGGTACAGCTGGGGCGCCTCGGCCTCCGTGACGGGGTAGGCCTGCATGGACCGGATGGCGATCTTGTCGCTGTTCCAGTAGCCGTAGGCCGTGGTGGCGACGCCGATCAGGGCCATGATCACGATGGGCGCGGCACTGCGCGTCCCGGCGGCGATGAACACCCCGAGGCCCAGCAGGACTGCCCACAGGACTCCGAACAGGGCCGCGGTTTTCAGTCCGTTGTGATGCTGGTGCACTGGTCCTCCTATATGCCCTGTATTTCCGGATGTCGCGAACCTCGATACGTACCCATAAAAACGAACCGCTACGGTACCGGGTTCCGCGCGTCATACTGCAGGAATCCGGACTGTCGGCGGGCCAGCGTCCAGGCCACGGCAATGCACAACACCCCGCCGAGCAGCAGGACCCATCCCTCGTTCAAAAGTTTAGTCGCGCCGCCGGCCAGCATGTCTCCGATCCGGGGCCCGCCCGCGACGACCACCACGAACACGCCCTGCAGGCGCCCGCGCAGGTGGTCCGGGGTGGAGGCCTGCAGGATGGTGGTCCGGAAGACGGCGCTGACGGAATCCGCGATCCCGGCGAGTGCACAGCACAGGGCCGCGGGCAGCAGCCACACCGTCGCGCCACCGCCGCCGGACTGACCGGCGAGGACCACCACCAGGCCGAGCGCCGCGATTGAGGCGCCCCAGCCCATCACGGACCACACGACGGCGGTCCCCTGGCGGCGGACACCGCCCAGCGGCCCGGAGAACAATCCGGCCAGGAAGGCACCCACGGCCGTGGAGGCCAGCAGGATGCCAACGGTTGCCTCGCCGCCGCCGATCATGAGTGCAGCGATGGCGGGCAGCAAGGCCCGCGGCTGGGCAAAGATCATGGCCACGAGGTCGATCACGAAGGTCATGCGGACGTTGGGCCGGGTGCCAAGGAATCGGAAGCCCTCGAGCACCGAACGCAGTCCGGCCGGCTTGGCATGCTGCCCGGGAGGCATGGGCGGCAGCTTGAGTAGCGCCCAGAAAGCGAAGGCGAAGGTGACGAGGTCGATCGTGTAGGTCCAGCCGAATCCGATCCACGCCACGAGCACGCCGGCCAGCAGCGGACCGGCCGTCATGGTCAGGCCGAAGGTCATCATGCTCAGGGCGTTGGCGGCCGGAAGCAGTTCCTTGCGCACCAGGGCGGGGATGATAGCGCTGCGGGCCGGCTGGTTGATGGCCTGGGCTCCACTCTGCACCGCCACGATCGCGTACAGCAGCCACACATTGCCCACCTGCAGCCATGCCTGGAGGGCCAGCGCGGCGGTGCTCAGCCACAGCACGGACGAGGCCAGCAGGGCCACGGTGCGGCGGTCGTGGGCGTCCGCGATCGAGCCGCCCAGGAGGCCGCCGAAGATCAGGGGGACGAGGGCGAAGATGCTCAGCAGCCCGACGTAGAGGCTGTCCTGGGTCAGCCGGTAGACCTCGAGGCTGACGGCCACCAGTGTTAGCTGGCTGCCGAGCGCGGAGACGGCTGAGCCCAGCCACAGGCGGCGGAAGGCGGGACTTTCGCGCACGGGGGTGATGTCCGCCAGAAGATTCTCCACCGGGCAACTCTAGCGGCGGCCGGGGACGGGCTGTGACACGGACGGACATTCTTAGCCCTGCCTTATTGTGAGACAGTCATAATAAGTGCTTCAATGAGGGTATGACGGATTCCTCGGGCACCCACGATGCATGGGCAGCCGCCCTGCGTGCCCACGGCCGCCGGGTGACCAAGCAGCGCCTGGCCGTGCTGGCCGCCGTCGAACATCACCCGCATTCCCCCGCCGAGGCAATCCTTGCCGCCGCCCGGCAGGAATTGCCGGACCTGACCGCCCAGTCCGTCTATGTGGTCCTGGGGGACCTCACCGACCTGCACATGCTGCGCCGGTTCGAACCCCCGCACTCCCCCGCGCTGTACGAGACCCGGGTCGGAGACAACCACCACCACGCAGTGTGCATCAGCTGCGGCCGCGTGGAGGACGTCGAATGCGCCGTGGGCCATGCGCCCTGCCTGACCCCGCACTGGGACGCGGACGCCAAGCCGATGACCATCCAGATCGCGGATGTGCTGTACCAGGGCATCTGCCAGGACTGTCAGCGCACCCAACAGCTTCCTTCCGAACGAAACTAAGAAATCCAACCAAAGGAGAACGATGACCGAGAACATCTCTGCGCCCGCAGTGTCCACGACACAGTCCGGCGCTCCCGTCACTTCCGACGCCCACTCCAAGTCCGTCGGTGCCGACGGCGCGATCATCCTGACCGATCACTACCTGATCGAGAAGCTCGCGCAGTTCAACCGCGAGCGCGTCCCGGAGCGCGTCGTGCACGCCAAGGGCGGCGGCGCATTCGGCACCTTCAAGGCCACCGAGGACGTCTCGAAGTACACCAAGGCCGCGTTCCTGCAGCCCGGTGCTGAGACGGACATGCTCATCCGTTTCTCCTCGGTCGCCGGCGAGAACGGTTCCCCCGATACCTGGCGCGACCCCCGCGGTTTCGCCGTGAAGTTCTACACCACCGAGGGCAACTACGACCTCGTCGGCAACAACACCCCGGTCTTCTTCATCCGCGACGGCATCAAGTTCCCGGACTTCATCCACTCCCAGAAGCGCCTCCCGGGCACCCACCTGCGCGACGCCGACATGCAGTGGGACTTCTGGACCCTCTCCCCCGAGTCCGCCCACCAGGTCACCTGGCTCATGGGCGACCGCGGCCTGCCGGCCTCCTGGCGTGAGATGCAGGGCTACGGCTCGCACACGTACCAGTGGATCAACGCCGAGGGCGAGCGCTTCTGGGTCAAGTACCACTTCAAGTCCAACCAGGGCGTCAAGTCCATGACGGGCGATGAGGCCGAGGCACTGGCCGGCTCGGACGCGGACTTCTACATCCGCGACCTGCAGGAGAACATCGCCGCCGGTAACTTCCCGTCCTGGGACCTGCACGTGCAGGTCATGCCGTACGAGGACGCCAAGACCTACCGCTTCAACCCCTTCGACCTGACCAAGGTGTGGCCGCACGCGGACTACCCGCTGATCAAGGTCGGCACCATGGAGCTGAACAAGAACCCGGAGAACTACTTCGCGCAGATCGAACAGGCCACCTTCGCGCCGTCGAACTTCGTGCCGGGCATCGCCGCTTCCCCGGACAAGATGCTGCAGGCCCGCATCTTCTCCTACGCGGACGCACACCGCTACCGCGTTGGCACCAACCACGCCCAGCTCCCGGTGAATGCACCGCAGAGCCAGGTCAACAACTACAGCCAGGACGGCGCCGGACGCTTCCACTTCAACGCTCCGTCCGTTCCGGTCTACGCACCGAACTCCGTCGCCGGCCCCGCTGCCGTGGAGCCCGCCGTTGCCGGCGGCGGCTGGGAGAACGACGGCGAGCTCACGCTCTCCGCGCACTCCCTGCACGCCGAGGACAGCGACTTCGGCCAGGCCGGCGCGCTGTACCGCGAGGTCTACAACGACGGCGAGAAGGCCCGCCTGCTGGAGACCGTCACCGGCGCCGTCGGCGGCGTGAAGAGCGCCGACATCAAGGAACGCGCCATCGCGTACTGGACCAACGTCGACGCCGACTTCGGCGCCAAGCTGCGCGCCAACCTGGGTGCCGGGCAGTTTGAGTCCGACGCCGAGGCCGCCAACAAGGTCTAGTCCCGGTTGAGTCGACCTGCGCCGTCAGCTCGACGGTGAACGCCCCGCCACGGATCTCCGTGGCGGGGCGTTGTGCGTTATCCACATGCGTGCGCGTGCCCCTCGCCTCCACGGACAGCGGATCCGTAGGATTTGGGCATGACCGCATTTGCAGGCATTCCGGATGACGCCTTCCGGTTCTACGCAGATCTTGAACAGAACAACAACCGCGACTGGTGGCTGGAGCACAAGCCGGTCTACGACGCTGCCGTGAAAGGCCCGCTCACCCAGCTGCTGGCCGAGCTGGAGCCACGCTTCGGCCCGGCCAAGATCTTCCGCCCCAACCGGGACGTCCGGTTCTCGCCGGACAAGTCGCCCTACAAGACCGCCCAGGGCGCCTTCGCCGAGCTGGAAGAGGGCTTGGGCTTCTATATCCAGCTCAGCGCCGACGGCCTGCTCATCGGCGGCGGCTGCCACACCTACACCCCGGCCCAGCTGGCGCGCTTTCGCGGTGCGGTGGATGATCCCGCCAGCGGCGAGGCCCTGAGGGAGATCGTGCGCAAAGTCGAGGCAGCAGGGTTCGCGGTGGAGGGCGAACGCCTCAAGACGGTGCCGCGGGGCTTCGACAAGGACCATCCCAGGGCGGAGCTGCTCAAGCACAAATCGCTCACGGCCGGGGTCAACGTGGGCCAGCCGGACTGGCTTGCCGGCCCCGGCGCGGTGGAGGAAGTGGCACAGCGCTGGGAGGAATTGCGTCCCCTTGTGGAATGGGAGGGCCGCTACGCCGCTCCCTGAAGGGTCAGCTGCGCCGCTCCCTAGGCATCAGCCGCTTCCTGCGAATCAGATGTGCTGGCCGTCGGTGGCCAGGCGCCTGTCGAGGTTGTTGAAGAAGACCAGCATCATCAGCTCAAAGGCCTCGCTGGCTTCCTCGGGCTGGTTGTTGACGACGAAATCGAACTGCAGCCCATAGAAGGCGGCGGTGAACAGGCGGGCGTCCGTGTCGGCAAACTCGGGCTGGATGCCCTGGAGGACGAGCCAGTCCCGGGACTTCTCGTGCAGCATCCGGAAGTGCTCCTGGGCGGTGCCGCGCGGTMCCGCCGCCACCACGTCCTGCGCTGTGGCCTCAAATTCAAGCCGGGCCAGGTGCCGGTTGCGCTGCGCCATGGTCCACTGCCAGGACTCAAGGAGGAAGGCACGCCACGCGTCCCTGTCGATGTCCCGGACGTCCGTGGCACGAATGCTGTCCAGCCGGGATTCGATACCGCGGATGATCTCGTTGATCAGCTGTTCCCGGTGGCCGAAGTGGTACACCAGGACGTAACTGCTGACGCCCAGCCCGTCGGCGAGGCTCCGGAACGTGAGCTCCGCCAGCGACTTGTCCATCAGGTAATCGAGAATCGCGGACAACAACTCTGTTTTGCGTTCCGGTCGTGCGGGGCGGGCCATGCCTCCATCTTAGGGAGCAGCCCGCCCCTCCCGCGTCCGCAGCCGGAGGCCAACCCGCGCCGGCTCCTTCCCGGACAACGCCGAAATCGCCGGAGCCGTGCCAGGCCCCCGGAAATTTCCAGCGACTTCGCACGGCTCCGGCGACTTGGACATCCCAGAACCCGACGGTCCCGATCGGGAACCGGCAGTGCGGTCAGCGGGTGAGCGCGTCCTCGTCATCCATGGCAGCCGGTCCGGCCGTCGTGGCGGCGCTTCCCTGACCGGGGCCATTCACTGAGGCCCGTGCCTCCGCGAACTTTTCGTTCAGCCGGGAGTGACGCTGGCCGTAGGCGAAGTAGATCGCGATGCCGATAACCAGCCAGATCGCGAAGAAGATCCAGGTTTCCACGGCGAGGTTGGTCATCAGGTACAGGCACAGCACAGCCGAGACGACAGGGAGCACCTTGCCGAACGGGACGCGGAAGGCCGGCTTCAGGTCGGGGCGCTTCTTGCGGAGCACCAGGATGCCCAGGCTCACCATCACGAAGGCGGAGAGCGTGCCGATGTTGATCATTTCCTCCAGCAGGTCCACGTTGGTCAGTCCGGCCACGAGGGCCACTGCGGCGCCGCAAATGATCTGGAGGCGGGCCGGCGTCGCACGCACCGTGCTGGTCTTGGACAGCGAACGCGGAAGCAGGCCGTCGCGGCTCATGGCCAGGACCACGCGCGAGAGGCCCATGAGCAGCACCATGATGACGGTGGTGAGGCCCACAAGGGAGCCAAAGGCAATGATCTTGGCGGCGTCGGTATTGCCGACGGCCTCGAACGCGGTGGTGAGCGTCGGGTTCTTGGCCTCGGCCAGCTGCGTGTAGGAAACCATGCCGGTCAGTGCCAGCGACACCAGGATGTACAGCACCGTGACGATCGCCAGGCCACCGAAGATGCCGCGGGGCAGCGTCTTCTGCGGGTTCTTGACCTCTTCGGCCGAAGTGGCGACGACGTCGAAGCCGATGAAGGCGAAGAAGACCAGGGCCGCGCCGGCGAAGATTCCGAGGGTTCCGTACTGGGCGGGGGCCGCACCGGTCAGGAAGCCAAAGAAGGACTGCTTGAGGACATCCGCGGTTCCGGTGCCTCCGGTCGGCTCGGACGCCGGGACGAACGGGGCGTAGTTCTCGACCTTCATGTACGTGAAGCCGACCACGATCACGAACAGGACCACGGCAATCTTGATGAGCGTGAAGATGTTGCCCACGCGGGCAGAGAGCTTGGTTCCGAGGACCAGCAGCACGGTGAAGATCGCAACGATCAGGAAGGCGCCCCAGTAGAGGTCGATGCCGCCCAGGGAGATCGACGGCGGAATGTCCACGCCCATGAGCGCGAAGACCTTGCTGAGGTAGATGCCCCAGTACTTCGCGATCACGGCGCCGGCCGTGAAGAGTTCGAGGATCAGGTTCCAGCCGATGATCCACGCCAGGATCTCGCCCATGGTGGCGTAGGTGAAGACGTAGGCGGAGCCTGCCACAGGGATGGCTGTCGCGAACTCGGCGTAGCACATGATGGCGAGCGCGCAGGTGACGGCGGCCACGAGGAAGGAGATGGTCACGGCGGGGCCGGCGAAATTCGCGGCGGCCTTGGCGCCGACCGAAAAGATCCCGGCGCCCACGGCAACGGCGACCCCCATGATCATGAGGTCCCACGTGCTGAGCGAGCGTTTCAGCTTACGTCCGGGTTCATCGGCGTCAGACATGGACTGCTCGATGGATTTGGTCCGGAAAAGATTCATTAGGAAAGTCCGCAATCTCGATAACAGGTTTGGAAACAGACCTATCTATCGTAGTGTCCATCCACTGGACGGCCAGATTTGTCCCACATAGTGAGACGCTGCAGCGAGTGGGAGCGGCCGCGGAGCAGCCTCAAATCCCACCCTGATCAGCCTCAGACGGGCCACGGATGAGCCTTAGACGGGCCAGTCCATCAGCGTCGAGCGGATCAGGAATCGCTTGCCTTCCGGCGCTTCCACCGAGAACCCGCTCCCCCGGCCAGGAACGACGTCGACGGTCAGGTGAGTGTGGCTCCAATAGTTGAACTGCTCCCGCGACATCCAGAATTCCAGCGGTTGGGGCTGCAACCCGTCGGAGATGTCGAACAGGCCCAGCTGGACGTCGGAGTCCCCCGTGATGAACTCCCCTGCCGGGTAGCACATCGGCGAGGAGCCGTCGCAGCAGCCACCTGACTGGTGAAACATCAGTGGACCGTGCAGTGCCCAGAGCTTTCGCAGCAACTCGACGGACTCGGGGGTGAGCGCCACGCGGGAGAAGTCCTCGCCGTTGCGGGTGATGGCGGCGTCGAGCCTGGCCTGGGACATGGGAAGTACTCCCTCAGAAGTCGGTGGGGCGGAAGTCGGGGCTGGCGGAAGTCGGGGCGGGCGGAAATCGGGGCTGGCGGGAAATGGTGCGGGCGGGGCGGATCACTGCCGATCCGCCCCGCCCGGGTCAATGCGGCTTAAAAGAAGCCGAGCTTGTTCTCGTTGTAGCTGACCAGGAGGTTCTTGGTCTGCTGGTAGTGGTCCAGCATCATCGAGTGGTTCTCGCGGCCGATGCCGGAGGACTTGTACCCGCCGAACGCCGCGCCGGCCGGGTAGGCGTGGTAGTTGTTGACCCACACGCGGCCGGCCTGGATCTCGCGGCCGGCACGGTAGGCGACGTTGCCGTTGCGGGACCAGACGCCGGCGCCGAGGCCGTACAGGGTGTCGTTGGCGATCCCCATGGCGTCGTTGTAGTCACTGAAGCGGGTCACGGACACCACGGGGCCGAAGATCTCCTCCTGGAAGATCCGCATCTTGTTGTGGCCCTCGAACACGGTGGGCTGCACGTAGTAGCCGCCGGCAAGGTCACCGGGCAGTTCGGCGCGCGCGCCGCCGGTGAGCAGCTTGGCGCCCTCCTGCTTGCCGATGTCGATGTAGGAGAGGATCTTCTCCAGCTGGTCGTTGGAGGCCTGGGCGCCGAGCTGTGTCTCAGTATCCAGCGGGTTGCCCTGGATGATCTTCTCCACCCGGGCGATGGCGTCGGCCATGAAGGAATCGTAGATGCCGTCCTGGACCAGGGCCCGGGACGGGCAGGTGCAGACCTCGCCCTGGTTGAAGGCGAAGAGCGTGAAGCCCTCCTGGGCCTTGTCGTAGAACGCGTCGCTGGTGTCGGCGACGTCGTTGAAGAAGATGTTCGGGCTCTTGCCGCCGAGTTCCAGGGTGACCGGAATCAGGTTCTGGCTGGCGTACTGGCTGATCAGCCGTCCTGTGGTGGTTTCACCGGTGAACGCGATCTTGCGGATCCGTGAGCTGGAGGCCAGCGGCTTGCCGGCCTCGACGCCGAAGCCGTTGACCACGTTGACCACGCCGGCGGGCAGGAGGTCTCCGATGAGTTCCATCAGCACCAGAATCGAGGACGGCGTCTGCTCGGCCGGCTTGAGGACGACGGCGTTGCCGGCGGCCAGGGCCGGGGCGAGCTTCCAGACGGCCATGAGGATCGGGAAGTTCCAGGGGATGATCTGGCCCACGACGCCGAGGGGCTCGTGGTAGTGGTAGGCGGTGGTGTCGTCGTCGAGCTGGGACAGCCGGCCCTCCTGGGCGCGCACTGCGGAGGCGAAGTAGCGGAAGTGGTCGGCGGCGAGCGGAATATCGGCGTTGAGGGTTTCGCGGATCGGCTTGCCGTTGTCCCAGGACTCGGCGACGGCTAGCATCTCGGTGTTCTCATCGATCCGGTCGGCGATTTTGTTCAGGATCGCGGCGCGCTCGGCCACGGAGGTCTTGCCCCAGGACGGTGCGATCTTGTGGGCGGCGTCCAGTGCCAGCTCGATGTCCTCGGCGGTGCCGCGGGCCACCTCGCAGAACGCCTTGCCGGTCACCGGGGTGATGTTCTCGAAGTACTGTCCCTTGACCGGGGCAACCCATTCGCCGCCGATCCAGTTTTCGTAGCGGTCCTTGAAGGTGACCTTCGAGCCCTCGGTACCGGGCTGGGCGTAAACAGTCATTGCTAGCTCCTTTGCTGTGCAAGAGGGGGGCAGCAAGGCGCTTCCGGCCCCCGTTGCACCCAGCGTAGGCGCGCATAGGTTGCAATCAGGTTGCAACCTAAGTGAGCCAGGTCACCTGTCGGGCGTCCTGGCTTCCCGCGCCGGGGTCAGGCGCTCAGTTCCTTGTCCAGCCGTTCCAGATCGGCGACGACGGCGGCGCGCTTGGGCGAGCGGGGCGCCAGCAGCTTCAGCGCGGCGATCCGGACCTCGACGTCGTCCTTTGCCTCGGGCAGCGCAGCGTACTTCAGGAGCGATTCGGCGCTGCCGTCCGTCAGCAGGGCCTCGCGCATCAGCGCGGAGACCCTGCCCCGCAACTCCACGATGCCGGGCGCTTCGGAGCGTGGCAGCACGGCGCCGCGGTAGAGTTCCAGCGCTATCCGGTGGGCGCCGCGCTGCAGGCAGTCCAGCACCTGTCCGGCGTCGGGAACGAGGTCCAGCGGCAGGCGGTAGGGGCGTGACTCCGGGACGGCGCCGGGGTTGAGCTGGTGGAGTACCTTGCGCAGCCGCACCATCTCCGCGCGCAGCGTCATGGTGGAGGCGTCCCCCGGGTACAGGAGGGCGCAGAGTTCCTCTGCGTTCAGCCCTGCGGGGTGCGTGCTGAGCAGCGCCAGGATCTCGCTGTGCCGGGCGGACAGTGCAACGGTGCGGCCGTCGATGCTGAGCAGGGCCTGGTCGCGGCCGAGCAGCTGGAGGCTGTCGCGGTAGAGGCTGTTGGCGGCCGGCGCCCCGGACGGTCTGGGCGCCGAGCTGCGCCGCCGGGACGGCGAGGACTCGCGGGCGGCGGCCAGCTGCAGCCGTTCCACCCGCAGGTGGGCCTGGGCCGCGGCGACTGTGGCCTCAACGAGCGACAGCGTGTGCGGGGCCACGGCCGACTCGGTGCCGGTGATGTCCACGACCCCCAGCAGCGCGCCGGAATCGGGATCGTGGAAGGGCACAGCCGTGCAGCTCCACGGATGCACCGAGCGCTTGTAGTGCTCGGCGCCGGAGATCTGGATTCCCCGGCCTAGGGCCAGGGCGGTGCCGGGGGCGCTTGTGCCGACTGTCGCCTCGGACCAGTCGGCGCCGGGGACGAACATCATGCCTTCCGCCCGGCGCTGCAGTTCGGCGTCGCCTTCCACCCAGAGCAGCCTGCCGACCTCGTCCCCCACGGCTACCAGCATGCCGCTGTCATGGCTGGGCAGGACCAGGAGCTTATGGATCACGGGCATGATGGCGGCCAGCGGGTGCTGCCGGCGGTATTCTTCGAGTTCTTCGCGGTCCAGGGCCAGCGGCGCCTCGGGGTTGTCAGGGTTGGCGTGCAGTTGGGCTGACCGCCGCCACGACTCCTGGATCAGGCTGCTGAGTCCGGGCAGTTGGAGCGCCTCCGGGGAAACGAGTCCACGCGAGTCCAGTTCCTCGTGCCCGGCGCTGGCATGCTGCTGCCGCAGCGCTGCTGTGACCCCGCCAGCTGGCGGGAACAGCGCTGCCGGATGGACCAGATTCCTCATTGAACTCCCACCGGACGGGCTCGACGGCGTGCCGAAGGCCGCCTCGTCCGGCCCAGTCTAGTTCCGCCCGGGGAGTTTGGAAACGCACCGGCCTGTACAAGCCTGCGGGCGGCTCAGGCGCCGGCTCCCGGCGGCAGGACGTAGCTCTTGACCTCGCCCAGGTGCCGGATATCGGGATGCGGCAGGCCGGCGGCCGTGAGCAGCTCCTGGAATTCCCGGCCGCTGCTGAACCGGTCAAAGATCTCCCGGTTAGGGCAAGTGTCCAGGACGGCGATGCCCGCCTCCGTTTGCACGCACAGGTGTACGTCCAACTGGCCGGCCGGCAAGAGGGCCAGCATGCGGTCGTGGCCGGCCAGAAGCTCTGCCGGGTCACCGCGGAAGCTGTACATTCCCAAATACATCATCGCTCTCCTTCACATCGACTACGCTGCGCGATATCGCTATACAGGCACCACGGGATGCCGTCCGGCCCACGGCCTGGCCTGTTCCAGCTGGGCGGCGAGCCGGAAGAGGGTCGCTTCGGCGCCGAAGCCGGCGAGGAAGGACATGCCCACGGGAAGTCCCGCCGAATCGGCGCCCAGGGGGACGGACATGGCCGGGCCGCCCGTGATGTTGGCGTACTCGCCGTCGAACATCAGGAAGCGGCCGGCCTCCCGTTCCCCGCGGACGGGGTCCTCCGCCGTCGGCGTCAGGGTGCCCAGCGGCACCGGCGGCCAACCCACCGTCGGCGTCAGCCAGAGATCGTAGACCCGAAAAAAGCCGGCTACCCGGCGGCTGAACCGCTGCAGTTCYTCCACGCCCTGAAGGTAGTCTCCGGCACTGACCTTCCGGCCGCGCCCGAACAGGACCTCCGTGTGCGGTTCCAGCTCGCCAGGATCCGGCCCGCGGCCCAACCGCCGTGTCCAGTACCCCTCGATCCAGGCGGCTGCGGCGGCGTAGACCGCACGGATGGCCCGGTGCCCGGCCTGGTCAAGGGGCTCGGGGTGCGCCTCTTCGACGTCGTGGCCCAAGCTGCCCAGCAACTCCACGGTGGCGTCGAAGGTCCGAAGGTAGTCGGGATGGACGCTCTGGCCGCTGTTGGGCGTGGCCGTGGCGGCGATCCGCAGCCGTCCCGGCGGCGTCGCGGTTTCGGCCACGTACGGGCGCTGCTGCGGCGGTGCCCAGTAGGGGTCCCCGCGAGCCGGGCCGGCGACGGCGTCCAGCAGCGCCGCGGCGTCGCGCACTGTCCGGGTCAGGGCAAATTCGGCCGCGAGGCCGCCGACCACATCACCGTATTCCGGACCCATTGGCACCCGTCCCCGGGTCGGTTTGAGGGCGAAAAGCCCGCACCATGCCGCCGGATAGCGCAGCGACCCGCCGAAGTCGTTGCCATGGGCCATCGGGACGATCCCGGCTGCCACGGCGGCGGCCGACCCGCCGCTCGATCCGCTCGTGGACCGGGACAGGTCCCAGGGGTTGCGCGTGGCTCCGTACAGCAGCGGTTCGCAGTGGGGGCTGAGGCCGAACTCGCACGTATTGGTCTTGCCGATGATGGCCAGCCCGGCCCGGCGGAAGCGGCTCGCGAGCTCCTGRTCGCGCTGTGAGACGTTGCCGGCGAGCCAGCGGGAGCCTTCGGAGAACGGTGTCCCGGCGATTTCCAGGGCAAGGTCCTTGACGAGGAACGGCACGCCGGGAAAAGGGAGGTCATCGGCCGCCACGGCCGCTGCGCCGTCGTCCGGACTGCCGGTAACCGGGGAGTTGCCGTCCAGCTCGGCAATCACCGCGTTCACGGCGGGGTTGATTTCCCTGACGCGCTCCCGCGCCTCAGCGAGGAGTTCGGCGGCGCTGACCTGGCCGGAGCGGACCAGGTTCGCCTGTTCGGTGGCATCCATCCAGCGGAGTTGTTCGTCCACGGCAACCTCCCGAAGCGACTAACTGGGCGGGACCAACGGCACGGCATGAACGGCGCGGGACTATGCGCGGGAATCGCGGCGGCCCGGTGCCCGCCGCGAGCGTCGGTGTCCGTGAAGATTCTACGTCCGGACCCCTGGCGGGGACAGGCCTTGCCGGGTCCCTTCGGGACCCCTCAGGTGCCTCGAAGGGATCGAGCCCGCGGCAGGATCCCGGAGGGACCAGGCGTTCACTGGGTTGGTTCGGCCACTACATCGGCTCGACGAGCAGCTTTCTGATTTCGGTGAGCTTGGCTTCGGATGCATCCAGGCGCAGGCGGAGTCCCTCCACCGTCGCCGTACCTGTGTCGGCCGCATCGACGGGCGGCGCGGGAGCCTTGGGCGCCAGGAAGAAGTTGGCCAGGTAACCAGTGAACGTGCCGAAGATACCGACGCCGAGGACGATGATGCCCGACCCGATGGCACGGCCCAGATCGGTGACCGGGTACTGGTCGCCGTAGCCAACTGTCGAGATCGTGACGATCGTGTACCAGATGGCGTCCGAGGCGCTGGTGATGTTGGCCCCTGGGGCGTATTGCTCGACGCGGAGCATCGTAAAGCTTCCGAATTCCAGGACCAAAATGCCCATGAGCAGCAGGACGTACAGGGAGCTGCCGGCCCGGTCTTTCATCAGCGCGCGGCGGATCGTCCCGACGCCGACCTCGCGGAGCAGGCGGTACACCCGGATCAGCCGGAAGATCCGCAGGATCTTGAATTGGGCAACCGGCACGCTGGCCAACAGGTCGGCCCAGCCGAAGTGCTTGAAGAAATAGGCACCCGCCGAGGGCGCTGTGAAGATCCGGTAGAGGAAGTCGGCGAGGAAGATCACGCTGAAGATGGCGTTCATCACGGTGAGCACGGTATCGAGCGACGCGTCCTGCACGACATACAGGAGCACGAGGTTGACGATCGACAGGATCGAGAGGATACCGATGAAGATCTCGTATCCGGTGCTCTTCAGTTCACTGCGTTCCTTGGTCATGTGAGGATTCTGGCACGCAGGCGTCTGTGTGCCGACACTTTTTTCCAGCCATCACACGGCGGAAGGTGGCGGCATGCCTAGCCTCGGGAAATCTCGATCATGTCCTCGCGCGGCACCACCTTGATGCGCTCCCGTTCGATCCCCTTCGCGGACTCCGCCGCGGACCACTCTGCGCCGAGGGCGAGCTCGTGGGCATCGAGCTTGATCCACCCTTCCCACGTGGTGTACTCGATGCCGCGCTCCTGAAGCAGGTCGATGATGGCCTGCGGGTCCGGGTTCTGCGCCGGGGGCAGCGTCAGCCGGTCCTCCAGCAGGAAGCCGATGGTCTCCAGGGCGTCGCCCTTGGTGTGGCCGATCAGCCCGACGGGCCCGCGCTTGATCCAGCCGGTCGCGTAGATCCCGGGGACGGCGTTTCCCTCGGCGTCGAGCACGCGGCCGCCTTCGTTGGGGACAACGCCGCGGCGGGCATCGTATTCCAGCTCATCCAGCGGCGAGCCGTGGTAGCCGATCGCACGGTAGACGGCCTGGACGGGGTAGTCCAGGAACTCTCCGCTGCCCTTGACGTTTCCGGTGCCATCCAGCTGCATGCGTTCGAACTTGACGCCCGCGACCTTGCCGGGGTTCGCGGCGTCGTCGTATACCTCCACCGGGCTGTGCAGGAAATGCAGGTGCAGCCGGCGCGAGGACGGTTCCTCCGCCTCGGCGTGCTCCTCGACGAGCCAGTTGGTCAGGGTGTTGACCATGGTCCGGATCTGGTTGTTGCTGCGGATCGCCTCGTCCGAGGCCTCGTCGAACTCGAAGTCCTCCGGATACAGGACGATGTCCACGTCCTTGGCGTGGCTGAGTTCGCGCAGCTCCAGCGGCGTGAACTTCACCTGGGCCGGACCGCGGCGGCCAAAGACGTGGACGTCGGTGACCGGGGAATCCTTCAGCGCCCGGTAGACGTTGTCCGGGATTTCGGTGACCAGGAGTTCATCGGCGTGCTTGACCAGCATGCGGGCCACATCCAGGGCCACGTTGCCGTTGCCGATCACGGCAATCTCCTTGGCCTCCAGCGGCCACTCCCGCGGCACGTCCGGGTGGCCGTCGTACCAGGAGACGAAGTCTGCCCCGCCGAAGGAACCCTCCAGGCCGATCCCGGGAATGTCCAGGTCCGCGTCCTTGATGGCTCCGGTGGAGAAGATGACGGCGTCGTAGAAGGCGCGGAAGTCATGGAGCGTCAGGTCCCGGCCGTACGTGACGTTGCCGAGGAACCGGATGTCGCCGCGGTCCAGGACCTTGTGCAGCGCGTTGACGATTCCCTTGATCCGCGGATGGTCGGGGGCCACGCCGTAGCGGATCAGGCCGTACGGGGCCGGGTAGGCCTCGAAGAGATCGATGCTGACCTGGAAGTCGCCGTCCTTGACCTCATTGGACTTCGTCAGGATGTCCGCGGCGTAGACGCCGGCCGGACCGGCGCCAACAATCGCGACGCGGAGGGGACGGGTGGATGTGGATTCGGCCGAGTTGGACACCGGGAGCCCTTCTGATCCTTAGGGACAGCGCCAGTAGATACAGCGCACAGGCCCCTATTCTAAATGTCGCCGGCTCGCCTGCGCCCAATTGGCAGGAATAGGCGCAGCGCAGATGGTGTTATTGGTCTTGTGCCTAATCCCGAAGGATCCTTCTCCCCCGCCCCGCTGACGGCGCCGCCCGTCCCCGCCGCTGCCGCAGGCCCCGGCCCCGTCCGGCCGGCGGGACCGGCACCGGTAGACAAGGACACGACGGCGGGGATCCTGTTCGGCATCGGCGCCTACGGGCTCTGGGGGCTGCTGCCCCTGTACTTCTACGTCCTGCATCCGGCCGGCGCGGTCGAAATCGTGGCGAACCGGGTGGTCTGGTCGCTGATTTTCTGCATCCTGCTGATCACCGTCACCCGGTCCTGGCGGGTGCTCGGCGCCGCGTTCCGGAACCGGACGGTGATCGGCCCGCTGGCCATCGCCGCGGCGCTGATCGCGGTGAACTGGCTGACGTATACCTACGGCGTGACCACCGGCCAGGCCGTCGAGGCTTCCCTGGGCTACTTCATCAACCCGCTGGTCTCGGTCCTGCTGGGGGTCTTTGTCCTGAAGGAGAAGCTGCGGCCGCTGCAGTGGGCCGCCGTCGCAATCGGCTTCATCGCCGTGGGAGTGCTGACAGTCTCCTACGGCAAGCTCCCCTGGATCGCCCTGACGCTGGCGTTCAGCTTCGGCCTGTACGGATTCGTCAAGAAACGCGTTGGCCCGCGAGCGGACGCCATCACCAGCCTCACGGTGGAGACGATCGTGCTGGCCCCGGTGGCTGCGGCCACCATGATCGTCCTCGCGGTCAGCGGGGCGGCAAGCCTGGCCTCCAACGGTGCCGGGCATTTTTGGCTCTTGGTGGCATCGGGCGTCATCACCGCAGTGCCGCTGCTGTTCTTCGGCGCCTCCGCCCGCCGGCTGCCGATGACCACGATTGGCCTGCTGCAGTACTTCGCACCCGTCCTGCAGTTCATCGTGGCGCTCGTCGTGTTCAAGGAAGCTATGACACTTGACCGCTGGATCGGCTTCGGCGTGGTCTGGCTGGCCCTGCTGATCTTGACCGTGGACATGCTGCTCACTGCCCGGAAGAACTCCGTGACCCGGAAACGGGCCCGCGCCGCCGCGTAGGCGGTACCCAACTCCGCCGGCCGGCGTCCTGCACACCACGCCCGCCGTGCACTAGTGTCATCATGAATGGACACTTTGGGGCGGAATTGAGGATTGCTGGTGCCAGTAGAGGATCGTGGAACTCCAGGCGGACGGGATATCTCGTCCCTGGACTTCGACAACAGCGGCATCTTGCGCCTGGAGTGGGCCCGGGACGTCGTGATTGATGCGCCCAACGCACAGCTGGCCATGGACCGGGTCAATGAACTGTGCGGCGGCCGGCCCACGCCGCTGCTGATCGACATGGCCACCACGCAGTCCGTCAGCCGGGCCGCCCGGGCCGTGTTCGCCAAGCGCTGCGACGCCTCGGCCATCGCGCTCCTTGGCTCCTCCGCCGTGGACCGGGTGCTGGCCAACTTCTTCCTGGGCGTCAATTCCGCGCCGGTTCCGACACGCTTTTTCACCAACGGCGATGAGGCGGTCCGCTGGCTGACCTCGCAGGGCCATGACGGGGAATGATGATGACCGCCGCCTCGAGGAACTCGTGGACGGCATCGTCGTACTGTCCTCGGGCGATCTGTCGAACCGCCTGCCGGTGTCCCCGGCACGGGACGGCATTGACGCCGTAACGACCGGCATCAACCTGCTGGCCGAAGAACTCCAAAGCATGTACGAAGACCTGGAGGTCCGGGTCGCCGAACGGACCGCGCTGCTGGAAGCGGCCAAGGCCGAACTCCGGCGCGTCATCAATACCGATGAGCTGACCGGACTGGCCAGCCGCTCGCTGCTGCAGGAAAAAGCGGCCGAGGCCGTAGCCGGAGCCCAGACCGGCGCCGGACACCAGCCGGCCCTCATCCTGCTGGACCTCGACTCCTTCCGGCTCATCAACGACAGCCTCGGCCACGGCGCGGGGGACGCCGTGCTGCGGGAGGCGGCGCTGCGGTTGAGCGCTGCGGCCGGGCCCGGCCACCTGATCGCACGCCTGAGCGGCGATGAGTTCGCCGTGCTCGTGGCGGACCAGGATCCGGAGGCCGTGCTGCAGATCGCGGCCCGGCTCGGCGAATCGCTGAAGGCCAGAATCGTCGCCGGCGGCGTCGCGATCGCCCTCACGGCCGGCACCGGGGTCCGGCTGGGGGAACCTGGCCTGCGCAGCGAGGAGTTTATCCGGGATGCCGACATCGCCATGCACGAGGCCAAGAAACGTGGCCGCGACACCCTTCTGGTGTTTTCCGCGGCGATGCACGAGGCCGCCAAGCAGCGGGTCCACCAGGTGGCGGAACTGCGGACAGCGCTCGCTACGGACCAGCTCGAACTGGAATACCAGCCCATCATGGATCTGCGCACCGGCACCATCGCCGGCGCCGAGGCCCTGATCCGCTGGCGGCACCCCGCCCTGGGCCTGCTGGCGCCCGATACCTTCCTCGACGCCGCCGACGAGGCTGGGCTCACGGTGGAAATCGGGCACTGGGTGCTCCGGAACGCCATCGCCCAAACCGGCAGATGGAAGTCCGAACCCGGGCTTCCGGCGGGCTTCAGCACGCACATCAACCTCTCACCGGCGGACCTGCACCACGTCGACCTGGCCCCCTACGTCGAAACCCTGTTGGCCCGGCACGGCGTCGAACCCCGCAATGTCTCCATCGAAATCACCGAAACCGCGATCATGCGCGGCGGTCCGGAAGTGGCAGCCACGATGAAATCGCTCAATGACCTCGGCGTCCGGATCGAGATTGACGACTTCGGCACAGGCTATTCGTCCATCAGCTACCTGCGCACGCTGCCTGTCACGCAGGCCAAAATCGACAAGTCCCTGCTCGACGGGCTGACCACCGACCGGCAACAGGAGACCTTCGTCGCGGCCATCCTGCAACTGATCCATTCGGCCGGCCTCGGTGCCGTCGCCGAGGGCATCGAGGACAGTGAGCAGGCGAACAGGCTCCGGCAGCTGAACTGCGAATTCGGCCAGGGATACTTCTTCAGCCGTCCGCTGCCCGTCGAGGGTATGACGGATCTGCTGGCGCACCGGGACGGCGCCGTCGCGTGAGCGGAACCGAGAAGACGGGCGTCCAGAAGTCAGGCACCGAGAAGTCAGGCGCGCACGGGTCGGGCGCGCACGGGACGGGCATAACCGGGAACGCCATAGGCAGGGCTGCGGACACAATCCGGCTCGCGGCCAGGGTCGCCGCCCTGTCCCTGCACAGTCCGCGGCGCCCGGACCGGCGCTGGGACGCCTTCTGGCACGGCGTGTCTCAGGGATCCCTCACGGAAGCGATCATCTGGGATGCGGCCCCCGGCGACGGCAACGAGGAGGTCCGGCACCATCTGCAGACGATGGCCGGCACAATGGACACCGGCCTTCCGGTGATCGATCTCGGCTGCGGGAACGGCGCCATCACCCGGCGGCTCACCGAAATCTTCCCCGCGGTCCTGGGCGTGGACGTCTCCCCCGGGGCCGTGGCGGCAGCACAATCCGCGCACCCGGACATCCCCGGCCTCAGTTTTCGGAGCCTGGATGCCACGCGGCCGGCCGCAGCGGCGGCGCTGGCCCGCGAACTCGGCGACGCCAACGTCTTTGTGCGCGGTGTGTTCCACGTCCTGGGCCGGCGACGGCAGGCCCGCCTGGCGGGCTCCATCGAAGCCCTCCTCGGCGCCCGGGGACGGGTCTACCTCGTCGAGACGAACGTCCCGGGCGGCGCGCTAAGTTACCTCAGGGGCCTCGGCGCCACGGGCGGGCAGATCCCGGGACCTCTCCGCCAAGCCATTTCCGCCCTGCCAAAACCGGGCCATTTCGGCGCCGGGCAGCGCGCGCGGGTGTTCCCCGCTGACCGGTGGAGCCTCATCGCTGAGGGCTCCACCGTCCTGAGGACAGTGCCGATGGAACCCGGCGGACCGCCCGGCAGCATTCCGGCGTACTGGGCGGTCCTTGCGCCGCGGCCCCAGGCCTCCGGGACCTAGACCTCCGGGAAGGTGTCCACCCGCTGGTAGTCGCGCGGAACCACGACCATCGGGACGGGGAGTGCCCGCAGCACCTTGTTGGCAGTGCTGCCGATGAACAGCTTGTACTTCTCCGCCAGGCGGGAGGACCCCACGATCATGACCTCGCCGTCGTCCCATTCCAGGTCGTCGATTGCTTCCTCGATCGAGCGGCCGTGGGCCACCTCCACGCTGGCGTGGTGGCCTTCGGGCAGACGCTGAGCGGCCGCTGCCAGGACGGTGTTGGCGTGGATGTGGGCGGCGTTGACGTTTTCCCCGCCGTCGCCCTCCACGTCGAGTTCCACCAGGGAAACCAGCCGAAGCGGCACTCCGCGGCGTTGGGCGGATTCAATCGCGACGTCGATCGCTGCCTCCGCTCCGACGCGTTGGCCCACGGCGAGGGTCAGCCGCGTGACGGCCTCGGTCCGGCGGTAACCGCGCGGCGCCAGTGCCACCGGGACCGGGGCGGCGTGCAGGAGGGCGCTGGCCACGCTGCCCACGGTGTGCCGCTTGAAGAGCCCGTTGCTTGCTGCCCCCACCACGATCAGGCCGGCCCGGTATTCGAGGGCGGCGTCGATAAGGCCTGCGGCGAAGGATTCCGCCTGGCGGACGTGGAAGTGTGCCTCCAGTCCCTCGGGGACCAGTTCCATTCCCTGGCGTTCCGCGGAGATAACCTGCTGCTCGGCGGTGCTGACCCGGCTGCCTTCCGGATTCATCGCCACATAGGGCGTGTGCCGGTCCACCACATAGACCAGGTCAAGATGCGCTCCCTGCGCCCGGGCCATGGCCGACGCCAGGGCAACGGCGTCCGCGCCGCGTTCGGTGGGGGTATAGCCGACTACGTATCGCATGTATGAACCCCTTATGGGTCTGTGGCAGATGCCAGCTGCGCCCCGGGGGTTCCGGGCGACGTCGGCCGGTCTGCGTTCCTGCAGTGGATATGGATGACTCTAGTCCAGCAGCCCCCCGAAAGGTGGTGACCAATGGCCCTGAGCAGCACAATCTTCCGCGCCTACGCTGGGATGGTCGAGGGGAGAGGACCATGAACGCCATCCGCAACCGCAGGACCGGGTCGCGGACAGCGGGGCTGGGAACCCTGGCGCTCCTGGTGGTCCTGACCGCCTGCACGACGCCGGCCCCGCAGCCCGCGGCCGGCAGCCCGCCGCCGTCGCAGTCCCCGACAACCACGGCCACCGCGAGGCCGTTGCCGACCGGCGACGCTGACGAAACGGCACCGCCGCAACCTGGCGACAAGGTGATTTCCTCGACGGTCGCCCACGACTGGTCGGTGCCCGGGCCGACCACACCGATCCACACGGACCACCAGAACCCGGTGCCTATCGCGCCTCCGCCGGCGTCCCCGTTGCCAGCCCTCTACGCGATCGGCGCGGGCCAGCACCCCTCCGACACCCCGCCGTATGACCAGCTGAGCTTCCGGTTCTCCGGCGGATTCCCCAGCTACGACCTCGAAGTGGTCCCCGAACTCGTCGCCGACGGCAGCGGCCTGCCCATTCCGATGCCCGGTACGGGCACCATCCTGGAGGTAACGTTCCGGGGCGCCCAGTCGCACACTGCGGACGGCACGGCCAGCACCGTGACCAGCGCGCCGCCACCGGCAATCGGATACCAGGCGCTCACCAGCTACGCGCCGGCCGGGGACTTCGAGGGCGTGCTGAGCTACGGAATCGGCGTCGGCCGTCAGATGAACACGGTCCCGGAGACGAAGGTTCGCGTCTCTGAGGTGGAAAAGATCGAGCAGGGCCAGCACCTGTACGTGGTGGCGATCCAGCTGGACTCGTCGGCCTGGAAATAGCGCCGCAGATTCCAGCCCGGGGCCAGGGCCGGAAGACGCGGGACCAAATAAGACAACGCAGGAGCCGCGGACGGTGTGTCCGCGGCTCCTGCGTTGTCTACCGGAAGGCCGGCCTCCGGGAAGGGATCGCCCTCCCGGCGGCTTGTTTCAGGGGTGGATCAGGCGTTGGCCTTGATGGCCGCGGCCAGGACCGCAAGGCCGTCCAGCAGCAGCTCGTCGCTGATCACCAGCGGCGGCAGCAGCCGGATGACGTTGCCGTAGGTGCCGCAGGTGAGGATGATGACACCCTCCTTGAGGCAGGCTGCGGCGACGGCCTTGGTCAGCTCCGGGTTCGGCTCTTTGGAACCGGCCTGGACGAGTTCAATGGCCAGCATGGCGCCGCGGCCGCGGACGTCACCGATCACGGACTGCTCGTTGGCAAGTTCGCGGAGCTTGCCGAGGGCGATCTCCTCGATGTGCTTGGCACGGGCGTTGAGGTCGTACTGCTCCATCGAGCCGATCGAGGCCAGCGCGGCTGCACAGGCTACCGGGTTGCCGCCGTAGGTGCCGCCGAGGCCGCCCGGGTGGACGGCGTCGAGGAGGTCGGCGCGGCCGGTGATGGCGGAGAGCGGCATGCCGCCGGCGATGCCCTTGGCCATGGTGATGATGTCCGGGACAACACCCTCGTGGTTCACGGCGAACCATTCGCCGGTGCGGCAGAAGCCGGACTGGACCTCGTCGGCGATGAAAACGATGCCCTTGTCCTTGGCCCAGGCAGCCAGGGCGGGCAGGAAGCCATCGGCGGGGACAATGAAGCCGCCCTCACCCTGGATGGGCTCGATGATGATCGCGGCAACCTGCTCGCCGCCGATCTGCTTCTCGATCATGGTGATGGCGCGCTTGGCGGCCTCGGCACCGGTGATCTCCGGGTTTTCCTCGCGGAACGGGTAGCTCATCGGCATGCGGTAGACCTCGGGCGCGAACGGGCCGAAGTTGGTCTTGTACGGCATGGCCTTGGCGGTCAGCGCCATGGTCAGGTTGGTACGGCCGTGGTAGGCGTGGTCGAACGCGACGACGGCGTCCCGACCCGTGGCCAGGCGGGCAACCTTGACGGCGTTTTCGACAGCCTCGGCGCCGGAGTTGAACAGCACCGTGCGCTTTTCGTGGTCACCCGGGGTGAGGCGGTTCAGCTGCTCGGCGACGGCGACATAGCCTTCGTAGGGCGTGACCATGAAGCAGGTGTGGGTGAAGTGCTCCACGGCTTCCTTCACGGCACCGACGACGGCGGGGTCCGAGGCGCCGACGCTGGTCACCGCGATGCCGGAGCCGAGGTCGATGAAGGAGTTGCCGTCGACGTCGTGGATGATGCCGCCGTCGGCGTCGGCCACGAAGACCGGGACGCTGGACGCGACACCAGCCGCGACGACCGCCTTGCGGCGCTCGGTCAGGGCAACGGACTTGGGGCCCGGGAAGTCGGCCTGGACGCGGCGCTTCTGCTCGAGCCGGTAGGTGATGTCATGTGCGGTGGTGGTCATGGGAAGGCCTTCCTAAGCGTGCGGTTGAGGCGCGCGAGTTATGCGTCAGGTTGAGTTATGCGGCTGCTGTGTTCTGCATCCGCGTTTATGCGACGGCGTTATGCGTCGAGCGCACTCATGACGTGCTTGATGCGGGTGTAGTCCTCCACGCCGTACATGGACAGGTCCTTGCCGTAGCCGGACTGCTTGAAGCCACCGTGCGGCATTTCGGCGGTGAGGAGAATGTGGGTGTTGATCCAGACGGCGCCGAAGTCGAGGTCACGGCTCAGGCGCATGGCGGTGCCGTGGTTGGTCGTCCAGACGCTGGACGCCAGGGCGTACTCGACGTCGTTGGCCAGTTCCACTGCCTCGTCCTCGGTGCTGAACTTCTGCACCGTGATGACGGGGCCGAACGTTTCCTTCTGGACGATGTCATCGGTCTGCTTGGCGCCCGTGACGATGGTGGGTTCGAAGAAGAAGCCCTTCTCGCCCGCGCGGTGGCCGCCGGTCTCGATCTTGCAGTTCGCCGGCAGGTGCTCCACGACGGAGGTGACCGCGTTGAAGTGGTTGACGTTGTTCAGCGGACCGAAGTAGTTGTCTTCATCGTTCTGCGAGCCCGTGTGCAGGGTCCTGGTGTGCTCGACCATGGCGGCGACGACGTCGTCGTGCACCGAATCCTGGACCAGGACGCGGGTAATCGCCGTGCAGTCCTGGCCGGCGTTGAAGAAGGCGAACTCGGCGATCGCCGCGGCGCTCTTCTTGATGTCGGCGTCGGCGAACACAATGGCCGGGGCCTTGCCGCCGAGTTCCAGGTGGGCGCGCTTGAGTCCCTTGGCGGCGCCCGAGGCGACGGCGATGCCGGCGCGGACGGAACCGGTGATGGAGACCAGGCCGGGGACCTTGTGCTCGACCATCATGGCGCCGGTCTCGCCGGTGCCCAGGACAACGTTCAGGACGCCGGCCGGGAAGATCTCGCCGGCGAGCCGGGCCAGCACCAGGGTGGACTCCGGGGTGGTGTCCGAGGGCTTGAGGACCACGGTGTTGCCGGCGGCCAGGGCGGGCCCGATCTTCCAGATGGCCATGAGGAACGGGTAGTTCCACGGGGCCACCTGGGCCACGACGCCGATCGGCTCGCGGCGCACGTAGGAGGTGTGGCCTTCGAAGTACTCGCCGGCGGATTTGCCTTCCATGATGCGGGCCGCGCCGGCGAAGAAGCGCAGCTGGTCGGCGCCCGCGGCGACTTCCTCGGAGGCGATCAGGGAGCGGACCTGGCCGGTGTTGCGGTGCTGGGCGTCCACGAGCTCGTCGCTGTTGGCCTCGACGGCATCCGCGAGCTTGAGCAGCATGAGCTGCCGCTGCCCCGGCGTGGTGTGCTTCCAGGTCTTGAAGGCGTTCCTGGCTGCCGTCATGGCGGCGTCGACGTCGGCCTGCACCGAGATCGGCGACTGTGCCACCACGTCGCCGTTGGTGGGGTTGACGATGGGCAGCATCCCTGTGCCGGCGGGGGTGACGAACTCGCCGTTGATGAAGTTCTGCAAGGTTTGGACCACGGTGTACAACCTCTTTCTTACTGCCAATGACGGATGTGTGTGACTGGTCACGAGCCTATGCCAGCCGGGCAAGCCAGGGAATAGGCACCTGCACACCTTGCCAGCAAGAGTTTAGTGCGCTTGACCAGCACCCGGCTATCCTGAATCCATGGCCATTTCACTCGCTGCCCTGCTGGGAGTTCCCTCCCTGAATCTCACCAAGGCCGGCCTCGCCGAAACCACCTGGCACCAGGACATCCTCTGGGTGGCCGTCACCGAACAGGAGGACCCGCAGCGGTTCCTCAACGGCGGCGAACTGATCCTGACCACCGGAATGCGGCTCAAGAGCGCCGCCGAACAGCGCCGCTTCGTGCGGCAGGTCCAGCGGGCCGGGGCCGTGGGAATCGGGTTCGGGGTAGGACTGACGCACGACGCCGTACCTCCGGCCCTTATCGCCGAGGCCAACCGGTGGGGGCTGCCGGTGGTGGAAGTGCCCTACGAGACGCCGTTCATCGCGATCGGTAAGCTCGTGGCCGACGCCCAGTCCGCGGACCACCTGGTGAAGCTTGAGCGGCTCATCGCCGGGCACCAGATCCTGGCCCGGGCCCTGCTGACCGGTGGCGGCCTCGCCGAACTCCTGAAGCACCTGGGCTCGATGCTGCGGACCGAGATCGTCCTGACCCAGTTCACCGCCCAGCTGTACAACAGCGTGCCCGGCCACCCGGCGCCCAAGGCCGAGGGCTGGGCATCCTACCCCATCCCCACGGGCCGCCGCGACGCCTGCACGCTGTGGGTAAAGCAGCCCTTTGAGGACTCGGGCATCGTGGGCTACGCCCAAAACCTGATCAGCGTTGAACTGAACAACATGGTCAAGCAGCGGCAGGCGCAGCGGGCCCTGGCCGGACAGGTCCTCGACGACGTCATCCACGGCACGCTGGAGTCCAGCGAAGCCACCCGGCGCCTCGCCGGCGTCGGGATCAACAGCACCCGCAAGAACGTGGTCCTGCTCGCCGAGTCGGCCGCCCACCAGAAACAGCTGGGGAGTTCCTCCCTGCCCCAGCCGCTCGAGGCGGCGGTCAGCGCCGCCGTCGGGAAGGACCTCGTGGTGGTGATCCCCGACGACGGCAGCGGCGCCAGCGCCCTGGCCCGCAGCCTCAGCGACCATCTGGCCGAAGCCGGGATCCACGCCACGATCGGCATTGGCGGGGCCTACACGAAACCCAACGGCCTGCGCTGGAGCTATTTCGAGGCCCGCGACGCGTCCAGCCACGGCCTGCCGGTCAACGAGCCGGAGCGGCTGAGCCTGACTTCGCTGCTGCTGGCCAGTGAAGACGTCCCGCTGGCGGACATGGCCAACGAATCGCTGAACCCGCTGCGGGCCTTTGACGCAGCCCACGGCGCCGAACTCATGGCCACGCTGGAGAGCTACCTCGTCAACAACGGCTCGGTGGCGGCTGTCGCCGAGGAACTCACCCTGCACCGTAATACGGTCCGCTACCGGCTGGCGCAGATCACCGAACTCACCGGCTACGACCCGGCCCAGACACCGGACCGGGTGCAGCTCTGGCTCGCGCTGGCGGTGCAGCGGCTCAGCGCCCGGCAGCCGCGCTGACGCACACCGCCCCGCTCGACCCCGGCCCCCAAGCCGCTGTCACTCGCAGAGATATTCGCCACTAAAGGCTGACGCTCAAACATCAAACGTCTAACCTTTAGATATGGCTAGCAGCACGGCGGTTTCCGCACTTTCCCAGACAGCTCCACCCGGTGCCGGCCGTCCGCGCGGGGTGATCGTGGCCGGCGTCGTGGCGCTCGTGCTCATCGGGCTCAACCTGCGCGCAGGGATCACCGGCGCAGCCGCCCTCTTCCACGACCTGCAGGCCGTCCTGGGCTACGGGCCTTTCATCGCGGCCCTGCTCCCCTCGATCCCCACGCTGTGCTTCGCGGTGGCCGGGGCTGCCACGTCCTGGCTCACCCGGCAGCTGGGGCTGGAAAAAGCCATCCTGCTCTCCCTCGTGATGCTGGCCGCGGGTCTGCTGCTCCGCGGCGTTCCGTCCACCGGAATGCTCCTGGCCGGGACCGTGGCGGGGATGTCCGGGCTCGCTATCTGCAACGTGGCCATGCCGTCCTTCATCAGGGTGCACTTCGCGGACCGCACCTCCCTCATGACCGCCGTCTACACGTTGACCATGACCACCGGTGCCACGGTCACCGCCGTGCTRATCGTTCCGATGGCCACCGCCCTGGGCTCTCCATCGGCGGGCGTCGGCGCAATCGGCCTCCTTGCCCTGGGCGCCTGCCTCGGCTTCGTGCCGATCGCGGTCCACGCCCACCGCAACGCAACCGCCGGCAAGGCCGCCAGGGTTTCCCCGTGGCCCCTGCTGCGGACCCGCACCGGCGCGCTGATTACCCTCGGATTCACCGTGCAGGCGCTCCTGGCCTACGCCGTGCTCAGCTGGTTCCCCTACATGCTGGCCACGATGGGCCTCACCGCCTCTGACAGCGGGCTCATGTTCGGACTCATGCAGCTCGTCTCCGTCCCCGCCGGCATGGTGCTGGTGGCCATCGGCTCGCGCCCCCGGATGCTTCGCACAGCGTTCTACCTGGCCACCGTCACCATGGCCCTCGGCGTCCTGGCCATGCTGGTCCTGCCGGCTACCTGGGCTCCGCTGACCGCGGTGCTGCTGGGCTTCGGGCTCGGCATCTTCCCGCTGGTCATGGTGATGATCAGCCGCAGCGGCCGCACCACGGCCGAGACCACCGCGCTGTCCACCGTGGCCCAGTCCGCCGGCTATCTGCTGGCGACGCTGGGGCCGTTCGGCATGGGCCTGCTGCACAGCGCCACCAACTCCTGGACCCTGCCCCTGGCGCTGCTGCTGGCCGTGGCCCTCGGCCAGATCGTGGTGGGCCATCTCCTGTCGGCCGGGCCGAAAGAGATGCGCGAGAAGGAACGGCGGGCCGCCGAACGGCGCTCCGCCGAACTGCGCTCCGAGGCAAGGACCCGGCCATGACTCTTACCGCCTCGCACCGGCCCCCGCTGGCGGAGGAAATCACCGCCAAGCTCCGGGAACTGATCCACTCGGGCGAGTGGCCACTGCAGCAGCGCATTCCGGCCGAACCGGAATTGATGGCCGCGTTCGGGGTTTCCCGCGGCACCCTGCGCGAGGCCATCAAGGCGCTCGCGCACAGCGGCATGCTTGAGGTCCGGCGCGGGGACGGCACGTACGTCCGCGCCACCAGCGAGATCGCCGGCGCCACGCAGCGGATGTACCAGGACCACTCCCAGGAGCACATCCTCGAGGTCCGGGTCGGACTGGACACCCAGGCCGCCCGCCTTGCCGCCCGCCACGCGACGGCCGAGGACGTCAGTGCCCTGCGCGATTTGCTCACGGCACGCCGGGACGCCTGGCTGGCCGGAGACTACGCAGCCTGGGCCCGCGCCGACTGGGACTTCCATGCGCGGGTGGCGCAGGCGTCCGCCAACCCGCTGCTCCATGAGCTGTATGTCAGCTTCGGCGGAGTTTTCCACAATGACCTGCTCCGCCAGCAGCGGCGAGCAGGATTCAACGGCCTCCCGCTTGAGGGCCACGACGAACTCGTGGCCGCGATTGCCGCCGGCGACGAGGCGGCCGCCGTCGAGAGCGTCACGCGGAACCTGAATTCCTGCGCCGAATGGCTGCAGGAGTAGTTGCCGAGGGTTTTCCCAAGGTGGCCGGAAGATGCTCTGTCTCAGTGGCGCCCGCCACTCGCGCACCGGCCTCACAGCCTGGCCCGCGGGCACGCGGATTCGCGTCACCGTCGGCCTCAACGCCGAGTCCGGACGGCCGGTCCCTGCGCCCAGCAGCAGGGGCCGGCTCGACTTCGGCGGGGGCTCAGCGGCCCGTCAATAGGGTCTTAGTGCCGTAGACCGGGCCCCGGCCACGGTCAACACTAAGAGTGGTAGGACGCTGCACGAGGGTGCCCGAAAAAGGGTCACCTGCTTGCACCCCAGTCCCCGGACAAAGGTGCCAGTCTCGCCGGATGACAGTCCGGCCGGATGACAGCCTCGCCGCGTGCGGCGGTGCCTGCTGTGCTTTGCCTCAGCAAGTACGCCGCGAGGAGGTCGAAGGTGGGCAAGAAGAAGAAAAAGGCCAGGCGCGCCGAAGGACAGGACGAGCGGGCCCGGAAGAAAATGCCCCGCAAGGAGTACGAGGCGGAGATGGCCGTCCTGCAAGGCGAGCTGGTCGCCATGCAGGAGTGGGTGAAGTCCACGGGAGCCAAGGTCTGCATCGTCTTCGAAGGCCGCGACACGGCCGGCAAGGGCGGCACGATCAAGCGCATCGTCGAGCGGGTGAGCCCCCGGGTGTTCCGGGTGGTGGCGCTCCCCACCCCGACGGAGCGGGAGAAATCCCAGATGTACCTCCAGCGCTACATGTCCCACTTTCCGGCGGGCGGCGAGGTGGTCATCTTTGATCGCAGCTGGTACAACCGTGCCGGTGTGGAGCGCGTGATGAACTTCTGCACCCCGGAGGAGACCGAAAGGTTCCTGAACATGACGCCGATCTTCGAGAAGGCGATGGTCGATGCTGGAATCATCCTGATCAAGTACTGGCTCGAGGTCAGCGCCGACGAGCAGACCCGGCGCCTGGAGAGCCGGATAGATGATCCCCGCAAGACCTGGAAACTCTCCCCCATGGATCTGAAGTCGTACAAACGTTGGTACGACTACTCCCGGGCCAGGGACGCCATGTTCGAAGCGACCGACACCGCCTGGGCGCCGTGGTACGTCGTGCACAACGACGTCAAGAAGCGGGGCCGGCTCAACATCATCAGCCACTTGCTCAGCCAGGTGCCCTATGAGCCGTTCCCGGGCCTCGACGTCGAGCTCCCCAAGCGCCAGAAGGCCGGCGACTACCGCGAACCCACGCTGGCCGTCCGGCACATCCCGACACCTTTCTGAGCACCGTCCCGGCCACGAGGAGGAAAGTCATGACCGACAATCCCGGAGCAGCAGCAGACTTGGCCGCGGCCGAAGCGGACGCAACCTGGTACTCCATGGCACCAGCGGACGTGGCGTCCGAGCTGAGGGTGGACCCGGCCAGCGGGCTGAGCGCGGCAGAGGCCGAGCAGCGGCTGCAGGAGTACGGCCCCAACGCCCTGGCCGCCGCGAAGCAGGAGCCGGTCTGGAAGCGGTTCTTCAAGCACTACCGGGACTACATGCAGATCGTGCTCGTCGTCGCCGCCCTGGTGAGCCTGCTGATCGAGGAGTACGGGACCGCGATCGGGCTTGCCCTGCTGACGCTGTTCAACGCGTGGCTGGGCTACCACCAGGAAGGCAAGGCCGAGGCGGCCGCCGCTTCCCTGGGGCAGATGATGAAGTCCATGGCCAAGGTGCGCCGCGACGGTGACATGGCGGAGATCCCCTCCGAGCAGATTGTGCCCGGCGACATCGTGGTGGTCGACGCCGGTGACCGCGTCCCCGCCGACGGCAGGGTGATTCTGGCCGCGACCCTCCAGATCGAAGAGGGCGCGCTGACGGGCGAAAGCGTCGCCGTCGAGAAGGAAGTCGGGGCCATCAGCCGGCACGACGTCGGCATCGGCGACCGGGTGAACATGGCATTCATGAACACCAACGTCACCCGGGGCCACGGCGAGATCCTCGTGACCACCACGGGCATGGGCTCGGAAGTCGGCCACATCGCCCACATGCTCTCTGGCCAGAAGGAGGAGAAGACCCCGCTCACCAAGCAGGTGGACCGGCTCACGATCTTCATCATCATCGCGGCCCTCTTCGCCTTCGTCGCGATCGTGGTGATGGGCCTGGCCCAGGGCGAAAGCTTCGCGGTGCTGTTCGGGATCGGCGTGGCCCTGGCGGTCGGCTCGATCCCGGATGCGCTTCCCGCCGTCGTCACCACAATCCTGTCCGTGGGCTCGGTCAACATGGCCAAGAAGAACGCCATCATGAAGGTCCTGCCCGCGGTGGAGACCCTCGGCTCCACGTCGGCCATCAACTCCGATAAGACCGGCACCCTGACCCTGAACCAGATGACGGTGCGGGAAGTCGTGACCGTCCAGCACCATTACACGGTCAGCGGCGAGGGCTACAGCTTCGAGGGCCAGATCCAGCGGACCACCGGCGACGCCGAACGCGACCTGGATTACGTGATGTTCCCGTGTGCGCTGTGCAACGACTCCGATATCGAAAACGGCGAGGTCATCGGCGATCCCACCGAGGCGGCGCTGTACGTGCTCGCGCAGAAGGGCGGCGTGGACGTCCGGGAGTTCCGCAGGAACAACCCGCGGGTGGCGTCCGTGCCCTTTGACTCCGACTACAAGTTCATGGCCACGTTCCACCTGATGCCGGGCGCCGACGGCAAGCCCGTGATCCGGGCGTACGTGAAGGGGGCACCCGACGTCGTCCTCAACAGGTCCTCGTCCGGGCGGATGCCGGGCGGACGGGCGGAGACCCTCACCGAGGAAATGCGCGGGAAGGTGCTGGCCGCCAATGAACGGATCGCCAGCCAGGGCCGGCGGGTGCTCGCCCTGGCCCAGCGCGAATTCGACCCGGCCACGTTCCAGCCCTCGGGCGACCTCATGGCGCTGATGCAGGACCTGGAGATTTCGGCGCTGATCGGCGAGGTGGACCCGCCGCGCGCCGAAGCCGTGGCCGCCATCGCCAAGGCCAAACACGCCGGCATCCGGGTCCGGATGATTACCGGCGACCACGCCATCACCGCGGCCGCGATCGCCGACGAGCTCGGCATCCGGGGGCGCGCGGTCACCGGCGCCGAGTTCGCGGCCATGAGCGATTCCGAGGCCGACAGCCAGGTGGATGGGATCGGCGTGATCGCCCGGGTGGCGCCCGAGCACAAGGTCCGGCTGGTCGAAGTGCTCAAGCGCAAGGGCAACGTCGTCGCCATGACCGGCGACGGCGTCAACGACGCGCCGGCCATCGCGGCGGCCGACATCGGGATCGCGATGGGCATCACCGGCACCGACGTCGCCAAGGGTGCGGCCAAAATGATCCTCGCCGACGACAACTTCGCCACGATCGTGACCGCGGTCGAGCAGGGCCGGCTCGTGTACGACAACCTGCAGAAGTTCATCCGTATCCAGGTCGCCAACCTGTTCATGTTCATCCTGGCCTTCATCGGCTCGTCGGCGTTCGCGATCGCCGGCACCGCGCTGCTCAGCCCGGCCCAGGTGCTGTGGATCCACATGGCGATCGTCGCCCCCATCGGCGCCGTGATGGGCCTGGACCTCGCGACGCCGGGCATCATGGACCGGAAGCCCCGTCCGTTCAATCAGCCGATCATCGTCCGGTCGATGATGGTGCGCCTGTTCGTCGTCGGGCTGTTCATGGCGGCCGCCACCCTGGTCCTCGTGCAGATCGGCAAGGCCAGCTACGGTTCGCTGGAGGTAGGGCAGACCATGGCCATAGTTGGCCTAGGGCTGATGAACATTACCGTGGCCCTCAACCTGCGATTCCCCGAGGAGAGCGCGTTCGGCCCGTCCACCGTGTCCAACCCGAAGCTGCTTTGGGCGTTCGGCTGGGCAGTGGTCGGCTCGATGCTGATCACCCAGATGCGCGTGCTGCAGGACCTGTTCGCCACCGTGCAGCTCAACGGGGCGCAGTGGCTGATCTGTCTGGTGCCGGCCGTGGTGCTGCTGCTCCTGGGCGAACTGTTCAAGGTGATCCTGCGGGCCCGGCATAGTGCTGACAGGGCCAAGGTCCTGGCGCCGGCCGTTCCTGCCTGACGCTGTGAGCCTCCGCGCGTAGAATCAGGGCCACAGGCAACGCCGTGGGCAGCGCCGTGGGCACAAGAGAGTTTCACCGGACCGGATGAGGTTAAGCGGCATCGCTACGGCAGAGGAAAAGTCAGGAAGCGATTCCGTCATCGACGGCGCCGCGGACGCCGCCGAGGCGGCGTCGAACAGCATCTGGCTCGACGTCGCCGCACGGTCGGGTTTCGCAGTGATGGCGCTGCTTCACATCGTGATCGGGGCCATCGCCATCGCCCTGGTGTTGGGGGTCCCCGGACAGGCCGACCCCACCGGCGCTATCGAACAACTCGCGGCCAACCCCTGGGGTCCTGCCGTCATGTGGGCTTCCTGCGCGGCCTGCGCCGGGCTTTCGCTCTGGCAGCTGAGCGAGGCCACCCTGCGGGCCCGGCACCTGCCGCGCGGCGAGCGGCTGGGCAAGCTCATTTCCTCCGGTTTCCTGGCCGTCGCGTACGGCAGCGTTGGGTTGAGCTTCGCCGGCTTCGCGCTCGGCCAGCGCGGCGATTCCGGCGACTCCACGCGGGACTTCAGCACGGCGCTGGTCCGGTCCCCGTTCGGGGTTCCGGCCCTGGTCGGCCTGGGCCTGGTCATCATCGGGATCGGCGTGTACTTCATCGCCAAGGGCCTCGGGAAGAAGTTCAAGGAGGAGCTGCACCATTTCGAGGGCACCCGCCGCGGCAGGCTGATCAGTATGCTCGGCGTCGCCGGGCACGTCGCGAAAGGGCTGGCGCTGATCCTGACCGGGCTGCTGTTCGTGATCGCCGCGGCCACCAACAACCCCGGTTCGTCCACCGGCCTGGACGGCAGCCTCAAGGCACTGCGGGACCACCCGTTCGGCCCGTACCTGCTCCTGGCGATCGGCACGGGCTTCATTGCCTACGGCGCGTTCGCCCTGGTGCGGGCGCGCTTCGGCCGGATGTAGCCTCTTCAGGTGCGGCTAGCCTGCGGCCTTCCGCAGCGGAACCACGTCGCCTTCCTGGTAGAGCAGGGCCCGGATTTCGGATTCGGCGGAATCCAGCCGCCTGGCATCGATCGTCTCCCCTGCGGCGAAGTGGTCCAGCAGCCGCGGATCCACGTAGCTTTTCCGGGCGATCGACGGTGTGTTGCCAAGGACCGCGGACGCGTCAACCATGGCGCGGCTGACCGCCCTCTTCCGGGTCGATTTCTTCGCCTGCGGGCCGCTGCGCGCCAGGCTGACGGCCGCCGTCGCCGTCCCGCGCAGGGTGCGGAAGTCCTTGGCCGTGAAGTCCTCCCCCGTGCGCTCCTTGACGTACTCGTTGATGTCCGCGCTGGACACCGGATGCCAGCGGCGGCCGGCCTTGTAGGCGAGCAGCCGTGCCTTGCCGCCGCGCCGCTTGAGCTGGCGCACGACGGCGGCGAGGTCGGCGTCGTCGATCCGCGACTCCCAGGTCTTGCCGCTCTTGGCCGGGAAACTGAGCCGGAGTTCGTCCTTGTGGACCGTGACGTGGGCGCAGAGCAGGGTGGCGAGGCCACGGCTGCCGTTTTCGTTGGTGTAGCGCTCGGAGCCGACCCGAAGCGACCCGCTGTCGAGCATCCGAAAGGCGGCGGCCAGCACGCGTTCCCGGGTCAGCCCCTCGGAGCGCAGGTCCATGGTCACCAGGCGGCGTGCGGCCGGCAGGGTCTCGGCCAGCTGGAGCGAACGGTCGAACTTCAGCCGGTCCTTCCGCTCCCGCCAGCCCGGATGGTAGATGTACTGCCGCCGGCCCACCGCGTCGAGTCCCGTGGCCTGGATGTGCCCGTTGTCGTACGGGGCAATCCAGACGTCGGTCCAGGCCGGCGGGATCCCGATGCCCTCAAGCCGGTCCCGCACGGGACCCGGCGGCAGGGTGGACCCGTCCAAATCCTTGTAGCTGAAGCCGGTCCCGGCGGGTACCCGGCGGTACCCGCGGCCGGACGCGTTGCTGTGACGGAGCCTCATGACGGTAAGCCTACTGACTATCACCCGGGTTTCCACGCACAACAAACAACGCGGGGTCATTCCGCGCCCATAATCCCGTCCGGGAAGGGCGCGGAGTGACCCCGCGTTGCTCTGTGCTGGTGCGCTTCGGGCGCTGTGCTGTTGAGGCTAGACCTCCGCGGCCACTCCGCCGCGGGAGATCGCCACCATTTCCTCGCGCGGGACCACCTTGATGCGCTCACGGGTGACCTCGACCCCGAAGGACGGGCCGGCCGCCGTCGCCGTCTCGCCGAGGCCGCGCTCGTGGGCGTCGAGCGCCAGCCAGCCTTCCCAGCTGGTGTACTGGATGCCGCGGCCCTCCAGGAGTTCGACAATCTTCTCCGGGGCGGGCGCCGCGGCCAGCGGCAGGTTGGCGCGGTCCTCGAGCAGGTAGGTCACGGTTTCGAGGGCGTCGCCCTTGGTGTGGCCGATCAGTCCCACCGGCCCGCGCTTGATCCAGCCGGTCGCGTAGATCCCCGGGACGTGGGTGCCGGCGGCATCCAGGACGCGGCCGCCGTCGTTCGGGACAACGCCCTTGCTGTGGTCGAACTCGACCTCGGGCAGTGCGGAGCCAAAGTAGCCGATGGCGCGGTACACGGCCTGGACCGGGTAGTCGACAAACTCGCCGGTGCCGCGGGCGTTGCCGGTGCCGTCCAGTTCGGTGCGCTCGAACTTGATGCCTGCGACGCGGCCGGGAGTCTCGGCGCCGTCGTACACCTCCACCGGGCTGTGCAGGAAGTGCAGGTGCAGCCGGCGGGAGGCCTTGAGCTCGGAGAGGTCCTCGGGCTGCTCGGCGATCCAGTTGGTGAGGGTGCCCACCATGGTCTTGGTCTGGTTGTTGCTCTGGATCTGCCGGTCGGACTCGGCGTCGAACTCGAAGTCCTCGGCGTAGAGAATGATGTCGACGTCCTTGGAGTGCGAGAGTTCGCGCAGTTCCAGGGGCGTGAACTTGACCTGGGCCGGGCCGCGGCGGCCGAAGACGTGCACGTCCGTGACGGGCGAGGACTTCAGGCCGGCGTAGACGTTGTCCGGGATTTCGGAGACCAGGAGGTCGTCGGCGTGCTTGGAGAGCATGCGGGCCACGTCCAGGGCCACGTTGCCGTTGCCGATCACGGCGATTTCCTTGGCGTCCAGCGGCCATTCGCGGGACACATCGGGGTGGCCGTCGTACCAGGAGACGAAGTCTGCGCCGCCGTAGGAGCCCTCGAGTTCGATGCCGGGGATGTTCAGGTCCGCGTCCTTGATGGCGCCGGTGGCGAAGATGACGGCGTCGTAGTGGGTGCGGAGGTCATCGATGGACAGGTCGGTGCCGTAGTCCACGTTGCCGAAGAAGCGGATGTCGCCGCGGTCCAGGACCTTGTGCAGCGCGTTGACGATGCCCTTGATGCGGGGGTGGTCCGGGGCAACGCCGTAGCGGATCAGGCCGTAGGGTGCCGGGTAGCGGTCGAAGAGGTCGATGCTGACGGTGAGCTCGCCGCTCTTGACGGCCTCGCTCTTGGTCAGGATGTCCGCGGCGTAGACGCCGGCGGGACCGGAGCCGACGACGGCGACGCGCAGCGGGCGGGCGGCAGTTCCTACAGGGGTGTTCGTTGACACGGCTGTGTTCCTTTTTCTTCTGCATCCGTTGCTCCACAAACGCCCTTTTGAGGCTTGATAACGGCAGTTATGGAGCAATCGACGGACTTTACGGGGTCAGTACGCGGGTCTTGGTGGTGCGGGGAGCGTTCGGGGAGGTGGTGCTGTAGTCCGCGGTCCTGAAGTGCGACGGCGCGAACGGGCTGACGCGGACCACGTCGCCGATCACGATCACGGCGGGGTTCGCGACGCCGGCGGCCTCCGCCTGATCCGCGATGGTCCCGAGAGTTCCAATGGTCACCCGCTGGTTGGGCAGGTATCCATTCTCTACGATGCCAACAGGCGTCTCCGGAGGCAAACCGGCGCGGGCCAAGGAGGCTGCGGAATCGCGCAACTGGCCCACGCCCATGAGCAGGATCACAGTGTGGTCGGCGCGGGCCGGGACCTCGGAGAGTTCCTCGTGGCCGGTGACCACGCTGAAGCCCTTGGCGAGCCCGCGGTGCGTGACGGGGATGCCCGCGGCGGCCGGGACGGAGATGGCCGACGTGACGCCGGAAACCACTTCCACCTCGACGCCGTGCTGCCGGCAGAATTCGGCTTCCTCGCCGCCGCGGCCCAAAACGTACGGGTCGCCGCCCTTGAGCCGGACCACGCGGTGGCCCTGCAGGGCCTCATCGACCAGGATCCGGTTGATTTCCGCCTGCGGGACGGGATGGTGGCCCGGATTCTTGCCGACCTCGATCACGCGGACGTCGGGGGCGAGTTCGTTGAGCAGTTCGCGGGGGCCGAGCCGGTCCGCAACCACGACGTCGGCCTGGCCCAGGAGCCGGCGGCCGCGCACGGTGATCAGTCCGGTGTCGCCGGGACCGCCGCCCACGAGGGCAACAGATCCGGTGGCGCCTGCGCCGGAGACACGGCGCCTGCGCAGCGGCAGGTCCCCGGTGTCCAGTGCGGTGGCGACGGCGTCGCGCAGGGCCATGGCGCGGCGCGGGTCCCCGCCGGCGTTGACGGCGATCTTCACGTCGTCCACCACGGCGACGGCGGGCGTCCAGGCCGCGGACGCTTCGTGGTCGGAGGCGTTGACGCACCAGATGCGCTGCGCCTCGGCGTCGGCCGAAACCTGCGCATCCACGGCGGCGTCGCCGGTGGCGGTCTGGACGAACCAGACGCCGTCGACGTCGGAGGGGCGGTAGTGGCGGGGCTCCCAGTTCACGAGGCCGGCGTCGGCAAGTTCAGCCAGGGCCGGGCAGGCAACCGGGGCCACAACGGTGACGCGGGCTCCGGCGTCGAGCAGCCCCTTGGTGCGCCGGGCGGCCACCGGTCCTGCCCCGACCACCAGCACGGGACGGCCGAGGAGGCGCAGCGCCGTGGGGTAAATGTCCTGAATTGCCATGCATCGACGATAGGGCGGCGTCACATTGCGGAACAACGGTGCGGAAACACCAGTTCACGCAAGGTAACGCCACGTCACATTGGGGACCGGGCCATTCCSGGACCCTGCGCCGCTATTTCACGGTGATGTCACTGCTATTTCACTGGGATTATTTCACTGCGATTATTTCACTGCGATGAGTTCGATCAGTTTGATGTCCGGGTCCTTGGCGAGCAGGGCAGGACCGTGCTCGCCGAGGGCGGCGGGGATGGCGCCGGTGAGGTGGGCCTGACGGTCCTCCTCGGTATCGAAGGTGTCGAAGATGCCGAAGGTGTTCTCATTGACCCGGAAGGCGTACCAGGTACGGGTTCCCGGCTCGTTGAGCACGATCTCGCGGCCCCCGTTGAGGAAGTCCCAGACGTCCTGTTCCTTCCCCGCCTTGGCTTCGAGCAGGGCCAGCACGCCAAATTTTGCTGCCACAGCGACCTCCTTGGAGTCAGTCGTGGAATGGGCACAACCCGGCCCATAGGCGTGAGTGTAGGCCCCTGCCGGAACCCCGACAAGGAGGTCCCGACAGGGAGGTCCCGGATGCCTCCCGGGAACGCAGCAGGGCCCGACGGCGGTGGTCGCCGTCGGGCCCTGCTGGTGGTGTGGTGTGCCTTAGCGGGTGCTGCCCGCCAGGAGGCCCCGGCGGCGGAGGAGCCGCTTTTCGATCGGGGCGAACACGAGCAGTTCGATCAGGATGCCGACGCCGAGGATCAGCAGGATCGCGGACATCACGACGGTCATGTCGGACAGGGCACGGCCCYGGTCCAGCATGGAGCCCAGGCCAAAGCCGATGGTGCCGCCGACGGCGATGATCTCCGCTGCCATGAGCGAGCGCCAGGAGAACGCCCAGCCCTGCTTGAGGCCGCTGAGGTATCCGGGCAGGGCCGCCGGGAGGATGATCTGCAGGGCCAGCTGCAGCCGGGACGCCCCGAGGACCTTGCCGACGCTGCGGTACTGCGGCGGGATCTGGTCCACGCCGGAGATGAGCCCGTTGATGATGGAGGGGATGGCGCCCATGAACACCACGAAATACACTGTGGCGTCGGTCAGGCCGAACCAGAGAATGGCCGCGGGCACCCAGGCCACGGACGGCAGGACCTGCAGCCCGGAGATCAGCGGACCGAAGGCGCGCCGGAGCGGGGCCACCTGCGCCAGCAGGAGCCCCACCGGAGTCGCGACGACCACGCTGATCAGGAAGCCCACGACGCCGCGCTGCAGCGAGGTCCAGACGGCCTGCTGCAGCTTGCCCTCACCCCACAGGGTGCCGATCTGCCCAACGACATCCATTGGCCCGGGCACGATGTCCCGGCGTTTGTAGCCAAGGGAGACGTACACCTGCCAGATGAGGACAAGCACCACCAGGGCAGCCACCGGGAGCAGGATCCGGCTCCAGTCGATGCCGGCCTTGCGTACAGCATCGGACTGGAGCGAATCGAGCCCGGATTCGAGCTGCCGCAGGTCTTCCTTGCCGGTGGAGGAACGGGTCAGGGCCGCGTGGACTTTGCGGGTCTCGGCGGGGGCGTCCGCCACAGCTTCGGCTACGGGTAGTTGGTTACTTGGCATGGCGGCGGATCTCCTCGCGAAGCCGGGCGGTGATGACGCCGGTSAGGTGGCCGGCCARKCCKGCGTCGGTGCGGTGCTCYTCGGTGACGTGCCATTCCTGCACCACCCGGCCGGGCCGGGAGGAGAGCAGCAGCACGCGCTGGCCAAGCCGGACGGCCTCGCGGACGTTGTGGGTGACAAAGACGATGGTGCGGCCGGTTTCCTTCCAGATGCGCTCCAGCTCGTCATGGAGCAGGTCGCGCGTAATGGCGTCCAGGGCGGCGAACGGCTCGTCCATCAGCAGCAGCTGCCGGTCCTGGGCCAGGGAACGGGCCAGGGCCACGCGCTGTCGCATGCCGCCGGAGAGCTCGTGCGGGCGTTTGTCCCCCGCGCTGCCCAGGTGCACGAGGTCGAGCAGTTCGCCGGCCTTGGTCCGCCGCTCGGCCTTCCCGAGCCCGCGCAGCTTCAGCGCCAGTTCCACGTTTTCCCGGGCAGTGAGCCACGGGAAGAGTGCTGAGTCCTGGAACATGAAGGCGGCGCCGTCGCTGGGCACTTCCAGGGCCCCCGACGTCGGTGCCTCCAGTCCCGCCATGATGTTGAGCAGGGTGGACTTGCCGCAGCCGGACGCACCGAGCAGGGCGACGAACTCGCCCTGCCCGATGGTGGCGTTGACCTCGTCCAGCACCGGGGCGCCGTCGCCGAAGCGCTTGCCCAGGTTTTCCAGTACGACTGGCATGGTCAGGTCCTAACTGTTGTTGCGGGTGGCGGCTGGAGGCTAAGGAGCTAGTCCTTGCCCAGTCCTTCGGCGGAAATCTTCTGGCCCGCCGCAGTCTCAGCCAGGACGCTGTTGAGCGCTGTGAGGTCGAAGATCCCGTTGATGTCGGCCGGTTTGGTGGTTCCGGCGTCGACGCCGTCCTGGAGCAGCTTCTTGTACGTCCCGGCGAGCGGGTCCGTGGTGAAGGCGATGTTCTTCAGGGACCGGTCGATCACATCGGCCGGAAGCGGCGAGCCGGCCGCTGCCTTGAGCGCGTCGTTGAGGACGGTGGCCTTCTCGGCGGCGGGCGCCGCATTGAGCCAGTTGACCGATTCAACATGGCCCTTCAGGAGCGCCTGCACGGTGGCCGGGTGCTCGGCCGCGAACTTCTTGTTGACGATCAGGACGGTGGTGATGAACTCGCCCTTGTCCCACAGGTCCTTCTCGTCCACCAGGACCTTCGCGCCGGCCTGCAGGACAAGGCGGGAGGCCCAAGGCTCCGGCAGCCACGCGCCGTCAAGCTTGCCGTCCTGGAACAGCTTCAGGGTCTGGGCGTTCTCGGTCGGGTTGATCGCGACGTCACCGCCGCCGTCGGTGGAGGTCTTCAGACCCTGGTGGCCGAGCCAGGCACGCAAGGCCACGTCCTGGGTGCCCCCAAGCTGCGGGGACGCGAGCGTCTTGCCCTTGAGATCGGCCGGTGAGTTGATGCCGGGCTTGACCACCAGCTGGGCTCCGCCTGCCGCGGCGCCGGCGATGATGCTGACCGATTCGCCCTTGCTCTTGATGTAGGAGTTGATGGCCGGGTTGGGGCCGATGTAGGTGGCGTCGATGGCGCCGGCGTTCAGGGCCTCGATCGCGGCGGGGCCGGCGTTGAAGGTCTGCGTGGTGAGCTTGGTTGCGCCAAGGTCCTTGGCGATGAGGCCCTTGCTGACGCCGACCAGGGCCGGGGCGTGGGTGATGTTGTTGAAGTAGCCGAGCCGCAGTTCGGTGGCCGGGCTGGTGTCCCCGGCGGCCACTGCCGGGGCGGTTTCCGGGGCGCGGGACAGCGAGGATGCCACGGCTGCGCCGGCGCCGATCAGGATCACGAGTCCCGCTACGAGGGCGATCTCCAGGGTGCGCTTGCGTTTGGGTTTGCCGGTCTCGCCGGCGACGATCCGGGTTGTGCCGGGCTGCGTGGGCTCACGGTTTTCGGGTGTGGGTGACATGGGCTGAATCCTGTTCTGGGTCTGTGCGGAAAGGCCGGGCGGGGTGGTCAGCGCCGGCGACATCGCCCCCGAAGATCCCCGTCGACAAGACCGTGGAACCGTTCCGTCGTCGTCATTCATTCACCATAGGGAGTGTCATAAACGCGGTTCAATGGCCCGGAAACCGGGGGTCACGCAAGTTCATGCAGCGTCATATTCGGCCGAAAAAGACTGCAGCCTGTTTCCTGGCCCGCGGCAATTGCTGCGGGCAAGGAAACAGGCTGCACCCGTGAGGAGGGGCGTCAGATCGCGTAGCGCTCGTCCTCGTGGTCTCCCGGGTGGTCATTGACCAGGCCGGCGGCAAGGGTGTTGCCGTCGAGCGGGTCGATCACCAGGAACGCCCCGGTGCGGCGGTGGTGCAGGTAGTTCTCCAGCGGCAGCGCGGCGGCGAGCCGAAGCTGCGCGTGCCCGATGTCGTTCAGCTCCAGGGTGGACGTCGGTTCCAGGCCGAAGCTGGCGAGGTCCACCTTGCCTGTCACATTCCGGACCAGGGCCTGGACCGTGCGGGTGCCGTGCTTGACCAGCACCTTGGCGCCCTCGCGGAGCGGCTTGGGCGAGAGCCAGCACAGGGCGGCGTACAGGTCCGCGCTACTTTCGCGCACGGTGCCGGCAGCGGCGATCGTGTCGCCTCGGGCGACGTCGAACTCGTCGGCCAGGCGCAGTGCTACGGACTGCGGGGCGGCCGCCTCGGCGAGCTCGCTGCCCGCGAAGTCGATCCCGGTGACCGTGGTGGTGCGCGGGGCCTGGCCCGGGGTCAGGATGCTGACCTGGTCCCCCACCTTGACCGAACCTTCGGTGATCTGCCCGGCGTAGGCGCGGTAGTCGCGGTACGCCTCGGCGTCGAGCCCGGCTGCGATCGCGTCCGGCGCCAGCGCGCCCTGCGGCCGGATGACCAGCTGGACGGGGAAGCGGAAGCTCTCCAGGTGGCTTTCGAGCTCGTCGGCGGCCGGCAGCGTCTCCAGGACTTCCAGCAGCGCCGGCCCGGTGTACCAGGGGGTGCGCTCCGACGCGTCCACCACGTTGTCGCCGTCGAGCGCGGACACCGGGATGACCCGGAGATCGGCGACACCGTCGGACCCCAGCCCGAGCTCGCGCCCGACCCGCTGGACGTCCGCCTCGATTTCGCGGAACACGTCCTCGCTGAAGTCCACAAGGTCGATCTTGTTCACGGCCACGATCACGTGCGCCACGCGCAGCAGCTGCAGCACGGACAGGTGCCGGCGGGTCTGCTCCAGGACACCCTTGCGGGCGTCGATGAGCACGACGACGGCGTCCGCGGTGGACGCGCCGGTCACCGTGTTCTTGGTGTACTGCACGTGACCGGGGCAGTCCGCCAGGATGAAGCTGCGGCGGTCCGTGGCGAAGTAGCGGTAGGCGACGTCGATGGTGATGCCCTGCTCGCGCTCGGCGCGCAGGCCGTCGGTCAGCAGTGCGAGGTCGATCGCTTTCGTGCCGGTGGCCCCGGCCCCGCCGAAGCCGCGGTCCGCGGACGTGCGGGCGACGGCGTCGAGCTGGTCGGCGAGGATCGCCTTGGAGTCGTGCAGGAGCCGGCCCACCAGCGTGGACTTGCCGTCATCGACCGAGCCAGCAGTGGCGAAGCGGAACAGGGTGGTGGGCAGCGCCGCGGACACCAGGTCCGGGTCCGGGAGAAACGTTTCCGTGCTCATTAGAAATAGCCGTCCTTCTTGCGGTCTTCCATGGCGGCCTCGGAGATGCGGTCATCGGCCCGAGTGGCGCCACGTTCGGTGATGGTCGAGGCGGCAACCTCAATGACGACATCCTGCACGGTGGCGGCGGCCGATTCCACGGCGCCGGTGCAGGACATGTCCCCGACGGTCCTGTACCGGACGGTCTTGGTGATGACTTCCTCGTTCTCGCGCGGCTGGGAGACCTCGCCGACTGCGCGCCACATGCCGTCGCGGGCGAAGACTTCGCGGTCGTGGGCGTAGTACAGGCCGGGCAGTTCGATGCCTTCGCGCTCGATGTAGCGCCACACATCCAGTTCGGTCCAGTTGCTGATCGGGAACGCACGGACGTGCTGGCCCACGGTGTGCCGGCCGTTGTACAGGTTCCACAGCTCGGGCCGCTGGTTGCGGGGGTCCCACTGGCCAAATTCGTCGCGCAGGCTCAGGATCCGTTCCTTGGCGCGGGCCTTGTCCTCGTCGCGGCGGCCGCCGCCGAAGACTGCGTCGAACTTGTTGCGCTGGATCGCGTCCAGCAGCGGGACGGTCTGCAGCGGGTTGCGGGTGCCGTCGGCGCGTTCGGCCAGTTCACCGGAGTCGATGAACTCCTGGACGGAGCCGACAACCAGCTTCAGGCCCAGCCGCTCCACCGTGCGGTCGCGGAAATCGATGACCTCGGGGAAGTTGTGGCCGGTGTCCACGTGCAGCACGGGGAAGGGCACCTTGCCGGGCCAGAAGGCCTTGGTGGCCAGGTGCAGCATGACCACGGAATCCTTGCCGCCGGAGAACAGCAGCGCCGGCTTCTCGAACTCGGCGACCACCTCGCGGATGATGTGGATGGCCTCGGACTCGAGGGTGTCCAGGCTGGAGAGGCGTGAGCTTGAGTCGCCGATTGCCGCCCCCGCCCCTTCGCCGCKGGGCTGATCTTCGATCAGCCCAGCGCGCGGCTCCGACAGGCCCGATGCCACTCCCTGGGCGGCAATCGGCGTCTCAGCAGCGTCGTTGTCCAGCACAGACAGCTCCAGGTCCTCGTTGGTGATTTGGGTGCTCATACGTGTAGTCCGCATTCTGTCTTGTCGGTTCCTGCCCAGCGGCCGGCGCGGGGATCATCGCCGGGCGCTACCTTGCGGGTGCAAGGCTGGCAGCCAATGGACGGGTAGCCCTGTGAAAGCAGCGGGTTGACGGGCAGGAGGTTGTCGTCGGAATACTGCACCAGCTGGTCGAACGTCCAGGCCGCCACCGGGTTGACCTTGACCAGTCCGTTGGCCTCGTCCCAGGTGATCAGCGGGGTGTTGGTGCGGGTGGGGGCCTCGTCCCGGCGGACTCCGGTGAACCAGAGCTCGTAGTCGGCGAGGGTGCGGCGCAGGGGCGCGACTTTACGCAGGGCGCAGCACTGGGCGGGGTCGCGGGCGAAGAGGTCCTTGCCCAGGAGCCGGTCCTGCTGTTCCACGGTGTTCTCCGGGAGGACGTCCACGACGTTGACGCGCAGGTTGGCCGCGACCTCGTCGCGCGTCGCGTACGTCTCCGGGAAGTGGTAGCCGGTCTCCAGGAACAGGACGTCGACGCCGGGAAGCTGGTCCGCGACCAGCGCCGGCAGGACGGCGTCGGCCATGGAGCAGGCGACGGCGACGGCGGGCAGCTCGAAGTTGCGGGCCACCCAGGCGATGACGTCACGGGCCGGGGCGTCCCAGCCGAGCTCGGCGGAGCCGGCCTCGGCGAGGGCCTTGAGCTCCTCATGGGAGCGGAGTGCGACGGGGGCGGCACCGCCTGCCAGCGGCTGAGCCTCGGTCACTGCAGATCACCCTCTTCAGCCGCGTGGGCCCATTCGGCGAAGGTCTGGCCTTCGGCGCGGTCCGCCACGAACTTCCGCACCACGCGTTCCACGTAGTCCGGCAGGTCCGCAACGTAGACCTTGAGTCCGCGGACGGTGCGTCCGAGGCCGGCCTCTTCGCGGTCCGAGGACGCCAGCCCGCCGCCGAGGTGGACCTGGAAACCCGGGCTGGGGTCGCCGTCGGGCGTGGGGAGCATCATGCCCTTGAGCCCGATGTCCGCGGTCTGGATGCGGGCGCAGGAGTTGGGGCAGCCGTTGATGTGCAGGGACAGTGCGTGGGGCAGCTGGCCGCTGTCCGCGAGGTCGGCGAGGCGGCGTTCCAGTTCGGCGACGGCGGTGGCCGCGGTGACCTTGGTCTCCACGATGGCCAGCTTGCAGTACTCGATGCCGGTGCAGGCGATGGTGCCGCGGCGGAAGACGGACGGCCGGGCGGACAGGCCCAGGGCGTCGAGTTCTGCCACGAGCGGCTCAACCTCGTCCTTGGGCACGTCCAGCACCACGAGCTTCTGGTGCGGGGTGGTGCGCAGGCGGTGGGAGCCGCGGGCCTCGAGAGTGTCCGCGAGCTTCACCAGCTGGCTGCCGGAGAGGCGGCCGGCGATGGGGGTGGCGCCGATGAAGAACTTGCCGTCCTTTTGTTCGTGCACGCCCACGTGGTCGCCCGGGGTGGACGGCTTGGGCGCGGCGGGACCGTCGGCCAGCTTGTAGCCGAGGTACTCGTCCTCGAGGATCTGGCGGAACTTCTCCGGGCCCCAGTCGGCCATGAGGAACTTCAGGCGTGCCTTGGTGCGCATGCGGCGGTACCCGTAGTCGCGGAAGATGCTGGTGACGCCGAGCCAGACGTCGGCAGCCTGCTCGGGGGTGACGAAGGCGCCGAGGCGCTTGCCCAGCATCGGGTTGGTGGACAGGGCGCCGCCGGCCCAGAGGTCGTAGCCGATGCCGAGTTCGGGGTGTTTGACGCCGACGAGGGCGAAGTCGTTGATCTCGTGCACCACGTCCTGGCTGGGGTGGCCGGTGATGGCGGTCTTGTACTTGCGCGGCAGGTTGGACAGCAGCGGGTTGCCGATGAACCGTTCGCCCAGCTCGGCGATGAGCGGGGTGGGGTCGATGATTTCGTCCTTCGCGATGCCGGCCACGGGCGAGCCGAGGATGACGCGGGGAACGTCGCCGCAGGCTTCGGTGGTGGACAGGCCCACGCCTTCGAGCCGCTTCCAGATCTCGGGAATATCTTCCACGCGGATCCAGTGCAGCTGGATGTTCTGGCGGTCGGTGAGGTCGGCGGAGTCGCGGGCGAAGTCGACCGAGATGTTGCCGATGACGCGCAGCTGCTCGGTGGTGAGCGCGCCGCCGTCGATCCTCACGCGGAGCATGAAGTACTTGTCTTCGAGCTCGTGCGGCTCAAGCGTGGCGGTCTTGCCGCCGTCGATCCCGGGCTTGCGCTGGGTGTACAGGCCCCACCAGCGGAAGCGGCCGTGCAGGTCCTGGCCCGGGATGGAGTCGAAGCCGTCCTTGGAGTAGATGGACTCGATACGTTCGCGGACGTTGAGGCCGTCGTCTTCCTGTTTCCAGGTTTCGTTGGCGTTCAGCGGCGTGGTTCCGTCGACCTTCCACTGGCCGTGGGGCTTGGCGGCGGGCCGGGAGGCACGGGCCGGGCGCGAGGGCTTGTCCGTGGACGCTCCGGCTAGAGCTGTATCAGTCATGCATCGACTGTAGGGGTGGCCGTAATGCCGTCACAAAGGGTCGGAAACGGGAAGTCACCTAGGGAAACATTTCGTCACGAACCGCCCGAAAGCATTGATCGATCCGGGCGCCTGTGCATCGGCGGGGACGGTCAGTCCGGTGGCTGGGAGGCTGCCGCCAGCGCCGCGTCGTAGCGTTCCAGCGCAATTTCGGCGAGGACGGGCGAGGGCAGGAGCGGCGCCGTCACCAGGTCCGCGCCGGCCTTGGCCAGCTGGTCATGGAAGAAGCCGGGCGCCAGGAGATAGGAGGCGATCACCACCCGTCCGCCCAGGTCCACCGCCCCGGCCGACTCCCCCGCACCCGCGCCGCCGGCCTCCTCCTCGCGGAGCATGGCAACGGCCTCGGGGACCGAGGGCTTGGCCGAGGCGCCATACCCCGCCACGATCCGGTTGGACCGCAGCGCCCGGAGCTGGTCGGCGAGCTCCTCGACGTTCTTCGAGGCGTTGGGATCGGAGGAACCGGCGGCGGCGAGGACCACGGCGTCGTTGTCCGTCACGCCGGCCTCGCGCAGGCGCTGGTCCAGCAGCGCCGCGAGGCGCGGGTCCGGGCCCAGCGGCGCGGCGGCAAGGGTGTCCGGCCGGCTCTTCACGGCCCGGGCGATGTCCACCTTGACGTGGTAGCCGACGCTGAGCAGCAGCGGAACCACGACGGCGCGCTCCCCAGCCGGGAGCCCCGCGACGACGGCCGGCAGGTCCGGATCCTGCACGTCGACGTAGGCCTCGCGGATGTCCAGTCCCGGACGGAGCCCGGCGATCCCGTCCCGGAGCGCGTTGACCTCCGCGGCTCCGTTCGGGCTGGACGTGCCATGGGCGCAGGCGATCAGGATGGGGCTATTCATAGCCGTTAGCGTAACCTTGGAGCCGCCCCATCCACCCCTTGTTATCGACCGGGACGCTTCATGACCTTCTCTTTCAGCCTTGTCCTGGTCTGGCTTGACCTTGCCGGCGTCTTCTTCTTTGCGGTCTCGGGCTCACTGCTCGCGGCGCGGAAACAGTTCGACATCATCGGCTCGCTGCTCCTGGCCTCGCTGGTGAGCCTTGGCGGGGGCGTCATCCGCGACATCATCATCAACGCGGGCCCGCCCGCAGCGTTCACCAACCCGGCCTACCTGGCGCCTCCCCTGTTCGCCACGGTGCTGGTGTATTTCCTGTTCTCCAGCGTCCAGCGCTTCACGTCGCTGCTGGTCCTGTTCGACGCCGGCGGGCTGGCCCTGTTCTGCATCACCGGCACCCTGAAGGCCATGGCCGCCGGGATGAACCCGGTGGCGGCCGTGCTGCTGGGGGTCACGACGGCGGTGGGCGGCGGCCTGCTCCGGGACATCACCGCGAACGAGGTGCCGCAGCTATTCGACCCCAAGGACCTGTACGCGCTGCCGGCGTTCGCGGGGGCGGCATCGACCGTGATCCTGTCCCTGACGGGGGCTTTCACAGCTGTGAGTGCCGGCGCTGTCGCCGCCGTCGTTTTCGCCTTCCGGGTCACGGCCTGGCGGCGCCACTGGTACGTTCCGCTGGCCGTCCGCGGCTGGCACCGGCTGGGCCTGGACCCGGCGGAAAACGACCGCTGAGGATTAGCTAGGATAAGACCATGACTGACATGTTCCTCGAGAAATTCCGCGCGCTTGTCCCGAAGTATCTCGAAGACGAATGGCAGGAAGAAGATGGCCTGGCGGCCGACGAGCTCGACGCCGCCCTCGCCGAACACCAGTTCCAAGTCCCGCTGGTCCTGCGCGAGTTCTACCTCGCCGTCGGAGGGTGCGAGGACATCATGGAGGCCTACCACTACTTCTGGGACCCCGAAGAGCTCGAAGTCGACGACGAAGGCTTCCTCATGTTCCTCGAGGACGAGGAGGAGCAGTTCACCTGGGGCTTCCGCGTGGGGGACCTCAGCATCCCCGATCCCATCGTTTACCGCCGCAACAACGCCCGCGGCCAGTGGAAAAGCGAAGAGGGGACCTTCTCCGAATTCGTCTTCGACATGTTCGAGTGGGCCTTCAACGACGAGGACGAAGACTAGGCCGGGGCTGGCCGCCCGCCTCCAGCCTTCCCCGGCCGGCTGCACTGCCTGCCCTGCTGCGCTGTCTGCCCCGCGGCGGATTCTCCCCATGATTGGCCTCCCCCGACGGAGTGTCCTGGCAAACCGCCGGTGATTTTCGGCGTCGGACGGTCATACCTGGGGAAACTCAGCGGATGATCCGGCCGCGGAGCACCTGCCACACCTCATCAACCACCTTCTGCGGGGTGTGGACCACGTCCTGATACCCGTAGCGGAGCACGGCATAGCCCGTCAGGGTGCTGGCGTTGTTCCGCCCGCGGTCCTTCCTTACCTGCGCCTGCTCAAGATGGGTGCTCCCGTCGATCTCCACGATCAGGAATCCCTCCAGCAGGAAATCCACAATGCCGATCCCGGGCAGCGCCACCTGTGTCTGGGTGCCAATACCCTGGCTCCGGAAAAGCAGCCTCGCAACGACCTCGATGGCTGAACCCGCCGTGCCGTCGACCAGCTCCAGGACTGCGCGGGCGGCGCCGTTCCGGTTTCCCGGCAGCCGCTCCCGCAGGTAGTCGAGGGTGGTGCGGCCCTGGAGAAGGGCGCTTTCCACCATGACGGCGGCCTCGACAGCGGGCAGGCACCGCAGCGCATGGAGCAGGGTGTCCGTCAGACCGGCTACCGGCAACGGGAACACCGGGGGCACTACAGTACCGCGGTGGATGACGGCGCCGGTCGCTGATCCGTGCGCGCACAGCAGGTGCAGCCGTTCGGGCTCATGAAGGCGCCATATGCCGTGGAACGGCGCGGCGGAGGCGCAGCAGAGTGTGCCGTTCGCGAGCACGGCGGCCACCAGATCAGGCCTGGCGCCCTCCAGGGCCACGACTCCGTGGCGCAGCCGTGACATCTCCCCCACAGCCACGGCATTCCTGATGCTCCGCTCGGAGAAGCCTGCTTGCAACAGCGTCCCCGTCCGGGCCACGGAGCCGGCGTATTTGAGGTAAGTGGTGAGGTCCATGGGCCCAGCACAGTCCCGGCCCGAGCGCACCAACAGCCTTGTTGGCATCTATGTGGAAAATTCCGGCGCCGGCACCCCCGGGCTTTGGCGCCGACTTTCCCCAGTTTTGACGGCGTCCGACGGCGTGTCCCGCCGCCGGGCCGGCGTGTCCGGCAGCTGCCCGGCCAAAGGTGGGGAAACTCGGCGCGACAACGCTGGCATGGACCTGAGAATTTTATGACAAGAAAATAACAGAAAGGGCTGGACTCTATGACACAACTGTCATAGAGTCATTTCTGGGTTCACCAAATGCCTCCGGTGGATCTGATGCGAACGGAGAAATGGCCCCGGTTCGGCACAACGGAAGACTCGAACGTTGTGAGGAACCGGGGCCATTCCGTTTAAGAATCAGCAGGGCCGGCGAAATCAGCCCGGCGCGGCCACCTGACGAGATCAGCCGGCGAGATCAGCCCGGCACGGCCAACCAGGCAAGATCAGCCGCCGCGCCAGCCCTGACGCACCGGCCGGGGGCACGGCCGGAATTGCCGAACGAACCCGCCGAGGCCGGCCCAAGAACCAGGCCGGCAGGTTAGCTGCTGCGGTTCACTACCGCGTGGGCGAAGCTGGTCAGCGAGGCCTTGACGACGCCTTCGGGCAGCGGGGCAAGCGCGGCGATGGCCTCATCGGCCCAGGCGCGCGCCACCACCCAGGACTCTGCCGTGACGGGGTGCTCGCGGAGTCCGGCCACGGCCGCGGCCAGGGCCTCGTCCGAGCTGAGGTCACCGTCGATCAGGGTGAGCAGTTCGACGGCGGACTGGTCACCGTCGCGGGCGGCGTTGCGGAGCAGGAGCACGGGCAGGGTGGGGACGCCTTCGCGCAGGTCGGTTCCCGGGGACTTGCCGGACTTGACCTTGATCCCGGTGACGTCGATGACGTCGTCGGCGAGCTGGAAGGCCACGCCCACCTTTTCGCCGTACTCGACCAGCATGGGCTCGTAGGCCTCGTCGGCGCCGGAGAAGATCGCACCCAGCTGGCCGGAGGCCGCCACGAGCGAGCCGGTCTTGTCGGCGATGACGGACAGGTAGTGCGCCAGGGGGTCCTCGTCAGGGCGGGGTCCCACGGTCTCGTGCAGCTGTCCGAGGCAGAGCCGCTCGAAGGTCCGCGCCTGGATGCCCAGCGCACGGGAGCCGAGCTCGGAGACCAGAATGGACGCGCGCGCGAAGATGAGGTCACCGGTCAGGACGGCCACGGAGTTGCCCCAGACCTCGTGGGCCGTCGGCGCCCCGCGGCGGAACGGCGCGGAGTCCATGACGTCGTCGTGGTACAGGGTGGCGAGGTGCGTCAGTTCGACGACGACGGCGGCCTGCACAACGGCGGGCAGGGAGGCGTCGCCGAGGTGGGCACACAGCAGGGTCAGGAGCGGACGGATGCGCTTGCCGCCGGCTTCCACGAGGTGACGCGACGTTGCATCAGCCAGGGGATCGGAATTGGCGATGGCTTCGCGCAGCCTTTTCTCGACGCGGGCCAGGTTGGTGGTCAGCGCGGGGCCCAGCTCGGGGTCGCCGGCAATGGCCGCGAAGCCTGCCGGCAGTTGGAGGCCCGTGGCGATCGCCGTGGTGTTGAGGGAGGGTTCAGAGCTCGGCAGGCCGTGTCCGGCGTGCGTCCAGCTTTGGTCTGCAGAGTTGGTCACGGGTTAACCCTAACTTTTGTTGCGGAATCCGCGGAGTTGGCGCCGGTGTGCGGACCGCTGTCCGTGGTGGGCGTGGCCTGATTGGACTTTGCCTGCTTCGAGGGTGCCTGATTCGAAGTTGCAGGAACCAGGGATTCCAGGACGCGGATGACCCGGTCCTCGAAGCCCTTGGCGGCGGGATCTGTGAGGTTGGCCAGCATCCGCACCACGAAACGCATGAGCACCGGGATGGGCATGCCCGTCCGCAGGGCCAGTTTCATGACGGCCGGCTTGCCGATCAGGGCGGCGAACGCCCGGCCCAGCGTGAAGTGCGAGCCCCACTGTTCCCGGACATGATCGGCGTACCGGGAAAGGTGCGCGTCGGCGGCTCTGGTGGCCTCCGCTCCGGAGCCCCAGCCTGCCGACGCGGACCGGGCGGCGCCGTCGATGATGAATTCGGCCGCAAAGCGGGCGGACTCCATGGCATAGGAGATGCCCTCGCCGTTGAACGGGGACACCATGCCGCCGGCGTCGCCGAGCAGCAGCAGGCCAGGAGAGTAGTGCGGCGTGCGGTTGAAGCCCATGGGCAGCGCGGCGCCGCGGATCTCGCCCACCTGGTTCTCGGGAGCGAAGCCCCAGTCGGCGGGCATGCCGGCGGTCCATTCGCGCAGCACTTGCTTGTAGTCCAGCTTGCCGAAGTCCTTCGAGGAGTTCAGGATGCCCAGGCCCACGTTGGAGGTGCCGTCGCCGACGCCGAAAACCCAGCCGTAGCCGGGCAGCAGTTTGCCGTCGCGGCCGGGAAGCTCCAGCCAGCCTTCCATCCAGTCGTCCTCGTGCCGGGGACTGGTGAAATAGGTACGCACGGCAACGCCGAGCGGCCGGTCATCGCGCTTGCTGATGCCCAGCGAGACGGCGGTACGCGTGGAGTTGCCGTCCGCCGCGAGGACGACGTCGGCGCTGAAGTCGCGCGTTTCGCCGGTCTTGCGCCCGGACTCGTCCAGCAGCGCGGCGCGGACGCCGGTCACCCGGCCGTCCTCGGAGCGCAGCGCCTCGGTGACGCTGTGGCGTTCCAGCACGACGGCGCCCGCGGACCGGGCATGCCGGGCCAGTTCTTCGTCGAAGCCGAGCCGGGTCCGGATCAGCCCGTACTGCGGGAAGTCGGAGACCTCGGGCCAGGGCAGTTCGATGGTGCGGCCGCCGGCGATCAGGCGCAGGCCCTTGTTGCGGCGCCAGCCCTCGGTTTCCGGATGCGGGAGTCCCAGCTTCTGGATCTCGCGGACCGCGCGCGGAGTCAGGCCGTCGCCGCAGACCTTCTCGCGGGGAAAGCTGGTTTTCTCCAGCACCGTGACGTCAATGCCGGCTTTGGCAAGGTAGTAGGCGGCAGTGGAACCGGCCGGCCCCGCTCCGACGATCAGTACTTTCACGACGCGTATCGGCTAACGCCCGGGCCGGGTGATGTTGCGGCGCAGCTTGGCCACGGGTCCGGTGTGGGCGGCCAGCGCTGCCGCCCCGTTGGCGGGATCACCTGTGGGGCCGGCCAGCGGTTTCTGGGCCCGGTGCACGGCGACGATTCCGCCGCTGAGGTTGCGGTAGGTGACGGATTCCCAGCCGGCTTCCTGCAGCCAGGCCGCCAGGTGGTCCTGGTCCGGCCAGGCACGGATGGACTCGGCCAGGTAGACGTAGGCGTCCGGGTTGGAGGAGACCTTGACGGCGATGGCCGGCAGGGCCCGCATGAGGTATTCGGTGTACATGGTGCGCCAGAGCGGCACCACGGGCTGGGAGAACTCGGCAATGACCAGCCGGCCGCCGGGCTTGGTGACGCGCAGCATCTCGGCCAGGGCCTTCTTGGGCTCGTTGACGTTGCGCAGGCCGAAGGAGATCGTGCTGGCATCAAAGGTGTTGTCCGCGAACGGCAGGCGCGTGGCGTCCCCGGCGATGAAGTCGATGTCCGGGCGGCGGCGCTTGCCGACCTTGAGCATGCCCAGGGAGAAGTCGCAGGCGATCACGTCGATGCCGGCGTCGGCATACGGCTCGCTGGAGGTGCCCGTGCCGGCAGCCAGGTCCAGCACTCGCTGGCCGGCCGAAACGCCCACGGCGTCGACCACCACTTTGCGCCAACGCCGCGTCTGCCCCATCGACAGGACATCGTTGACGACGTCGTATTTGGGTGCGACGTCGTCAAACATCGTGGCTACTTCGTCCGGACGCTTATCCAAGGATGCTCGGTTCACCATGCCATTGTCTCAAATGATCGGCTCGCCCACGAACGGGCCGCCAATCAACGCCGCTTTCACCTGCGGCAACGGACGGGCCCGCCGCGCGCAGCCCCTGCCGGCCGGTGATTATCCACGGCGGGGCGATCACGGGCTAGTGTTATGCCATCATGACGAGCACGTTCCGCACCTTGACAGTCCCCCTCGATGCCGAAACTTTCCCCGGGGGCCTGCCGTCGTTTCTGGTCCGGGACGATGTCCACTGCTGGACCCGCCGCGAGGCCGGACTCGTGGGCTTCGGCGAGATCGCCCGGTTCACCGCCACCGGCGCCGAGCGCTTCCTTGAGGCCGACATCTGGTGGCGTCACCTGGTTCTCGAGGCGGACATCGAGGACGCCGTGGACTGTCCCGGCACGGGTCCGGTCGCTTTTGGCTCGTTCGCCTTCTCCAAAGCCTCCGCCCACGAGTCACGCCTGCTGGTCCCCGAGATCGTTGTGGGGCTCCGTGACGGCCAGGCTTGGCTCACCCAATTGACCTTCGACGACGGCGAACTCACCGAGGCCGGCGCGCGCGCCGCCCTGAACCGGTGGCTGGGCAGCGCCGGCGCCACTGCCGGCGCCGGCGCAGGCAGCACCGTGGTGGACGACCCGCCGCCGGTGCCCGCTCAGGCGGGTGGCGCCGTCGTACGCCCATTGACGTTGGCTGCAGGGGCAACCCTGCACACTGGTTCCCTGACTGAGGAAGCCTGGATGGCCGCCGTCGCCGCGGGCGTGGCGGAGATCCGGACCGGCGCCCTGGAGAAACTGGTGCTGGCGCGGGACATCGTGGCCACCGTCCCCACCGGCGTCAATGCCGCCCAGGTGCTGCGTGAACTGTCCGCCCGCTACCGTGAGTGCTGGACCTACGGCGTGGACGGACTCGTGGGGGCCACGCCGGAAATGCTGATCCAGGTGGAGGGCCGCACTGCCCAGGCCCGCGTCCTGGCCGGCACCCTGGACCGCCGGGACGCCGACGGCATGGACGGCTCCCCGCTGGAATTCGCCGAGCGCGTGCTGGCCGGCTCCGAGAAGCAGCGGCACGARCACGACATCGCCATCCAGTCRCTGACCACSCAACTSGCCCCSTTYTCCGAGGCSATGAACGCSCACAGCGARCCGTTCATCCTGGAACTGCCSAACGTGTGGCAYCTGGCCTCGGATGTGAAGGCCGAACTGGCCGAGGTGGAAGGCCACGTCCCCACCTGCCTGGCCCTGATCAACGCCCTGCACCCGACCGCCGCGGTCTGTGGCACCCCCACCACCGTGGCGGGTGCCCTGATCCGCAAGCTTGAGCACCTGGACCGCGGCCCGTATGCCGGCCCGGTCGGCTGGCTGGACGCGGCAGGCAACGGCGAGTGGGGCATCGCGCTGCGCGGCGCCGTCATCGAATCCCCGCAGACGGTCCGGCTGTACGCGGGCTGCGGCGTGGTGGATGGCTCGGTGCCCGAGACCGAGCTCGCCGAGACGTGGGCGAAGTTCCGCCCCATGCTGGAGTCGCTGGGAATCAGCAGCTAGCTCGCGGGACTCGCGGGGTCTGCGGGGCCTGGGAGGCCCGGGAGGCCTGCGGGGCCAGCGGGGGCCGTGACGCCCAAACGGCAGGGCCCGCAGAGGCCGCCGAACCGGCAGGAATCCGGGATTACAGACACATCGGGTATTGGAGATATTGCATTCGGGTCTGGTTTAGTTATCCAATAGTGAAACTTAGTTTTCTGTGACGTACATCTCTTTGTCGGCGATACACTTTTTATATCGACTTGAATACGCATCCCTCCTGCAACAAAAAGGTAAGAAAATGCAGATCTCCCGTTCGCTCCTGAGCAACCCCGCACTCAAGGCCGCCACGGTCCTCGCCGTGAGCGCATTGGCCCTCACGGCCTGCACGAACGCCTCCGAGACCGGGACCGGCGGCGCGGCCACCGCTTCCGGCAGTGCCGCGGCCAGTTTTGACCCCAGCACGGTCCAGAAGGACGACGCGCTGGCCGCCATGCTGCCTGAAGCGGTCAAGTCCAAAGGCACCCTGACGGTGGGCTCGGATACCTCCTATGCCCCTGCGGAATTCCTCGGCACCGACGGCCAGACCGCCGTGGGTTACGACGTCGACATCGCCAAGGCGATCGGCGCCGCGCTGGGCCTGAAGGTCCAGGTCCAGACGGCCGAATTCACGGGCATCCTTCCGGCCCTGGGCCCGAAGTACGATCTCGGAATCTCTTCCTTCACGATCAACCCGGAGCGGCTCGCCGCGGTGAACATGGTCAGCTACTACCAGGCCGGCACCGGCTGGGCCGTGCAGAAGGGCAACCCGAAGAAGGTCTCGCTGGATGACCTCTGCGGCAAGTCCATCGGCGTGCAGACCGGCACCATCCAGGAGGACCCGGACCTCTCCGGCCGCAACAAGAAGTGCCTGGCCGAGGGCAAGCAGCCCATCAACATCGTGACGCTCAAGACCCAGACGGATATCACCACCCGCCTGGTCAACGGCAGCATCGATGCGATGGCCGCCGACTCGCCCATCATCGGCTACGCGCTGACCCAGACCAACGGCCAGCTCGAAAAGCTCGGCGAGGTCTACGACGCCGCACCCCAGGGCATCGCCGTCGCCAAGTCCGACACGGCCCTGGCCGACGTCATCCAGAAGACCGTCACCAAACTGATGCAGGACGGCTCCTACAAGAAGATCCTTGAGGGCTGGGGCGCCGCTGACGGTGCCATCACCACGTCCCAGGTCAACCCGGCGGCGACATCTTGAGCCTCTCCTCAACCCCACCAACAGCAGGGGAACAGATGGACAGCCATCAGGACGCTGAAGCAGCACCGGTACTGAACAACGCAGTACCGGTGCGGCACCCCGGCCGCTGGATCAGCGCCATCATCATCGTCGGGTTCCTTGTCGCCTTCCTGCAGAGCCTGTTCACGAACCCCAACTTCCGCTGGGACGTCGTGGGCACCTACATCCTGGACACCAAGGTGGTCCAGGGCGTGATGTGGACACTGTTCCTGACGTTTGCCTCCATGGTCCTGGCGATCGTCCTGGCCATCCTCCTGGCCTTCATGCGGCAGTCCGAGAACTTTGTGTTCCGCTGGTCCAGCTGGACCTGGGTCTGGTTCTTCCGCGGCACCCCGGTGTACACCCAGTTGCTCTTCTGGGGACTGGCAACTGTTCTCTATCCGACGATCGTTCTCGGAATCCCGTTTGGTCCTGCAACCGTCACCTGGGTGACCTCGGATCCCACGCACGGCCTGATCCCGGCCATCCTTGGCCTGGGCCTGAATGAGTCCGCGTATCTCGCGGAGATCTTCCGGGCCGGCCTGAAGTCCGTAGACACGGGCCAGAGTGAGGCTGCCGAGGCACTCGGCATGACAAAGGGCAAGATCATGCGGCGGATCATCCTGCCGCAGGCCATGCGCGTCATCGTTCCGCCTACCGGCAACGAGACCATCGGCATGCTGAAGACCACTTCCCTGGTTCTGGCTGTACCGTTCACGCTGGACCTGACCTTCGCGACCAATGCCCTGGCCAACCGCATTTACCTTCCGATTCCGCTCCTGATTGTTGCTGCTTTCTGGTACCTGCTGGTGACCAGCCTGCTGATGGTGGGCCAGCACTTCATTGAGGCGCACTACGGCAAGGGCGTGGACAACCGGGTTCCGGCGGCAATCAACCCCGCGGCAGCCAAGGCCTCCGCGGCGGTGGCTACCAGCGCCGAGGCCGAGCCGGACCTGAAAATGGACTTCCCCGAGGAGGAGGCGAAATGACGATCACCACTGAGAAACCACTGGTCCAGATCGAGGGCCTTCACAAGTACTACGGCCACCACCACGTGCTGCGCGGCATCGACCTGACCGTCAACCAGGGCGAGGTGTCGGTGGTGATCGGCCCGTCCGGTTCCGGCAAGTCCACCATGCTCCGCTGCGTGAACCTGCTCGAGACCATCAGCGCTGGACGCATTTCCGTGGGCGGCGAGCTGATCGGCTACCGCGAGGTCAAGGGCAGGCTCCATGACCTGAAGACCAAGGAAATCGCAGCCCAGCGGCGCGAGATCGGCATGGTGTTCCAGCGCTTCAACCTGTTCCCGCACAAAACGGCCATGCAGAACATCATGGAAGCCCCGATCCAGGTCAAGGGCCAGTCGAAGGCCGTGGCCCGGAAGCGGGCACTGGAGCTGCTGGACCGCGTGGGGCTCGGCGACCGCGCCGGCCACTACCCGAACCAGCTCTCCGGCGGCCAGCAGCAGCGCGTCGCTATTGCCCGGGCCCTGGCCATGGACCCCGAACTCATGCTGTTCGACGAGCCCACGTCCGCGCTCGACCCGGAACTCGTGGGCGATGTCCTGAACGTGATGAAGGACCTCGCCAAGTCCGGCATGACCATGATCGTGGTGACCCACGAGATCGGCTTCGCCCGCGAGGTCGGCGACCGCCTGACGTTCATGGACGGCGGCGTGGTTGTGGAATCCGGCGACCCGCGCGAAGTCCTGGCCAACCCGCAGCATCCCCGCACCAAGGAGTTCCTGAGCCGGGTGCTGTAATTCCGGTATGCCGCACCGACTAAGGACAGCCGCTACGTGGATCCACGTAGCGGCTGTCCTTTTTTGTAGCGGAAACCTGGGCTACGTCCGCGGGAGGCCTTCCACGGCCGTGGCCACGGCGGCCCGGATGGCGCGGTGCAGTTCCCCGAGCCGGTGCCGGTCCGTGCGCACTTCGATGATGCTGCGGCCCTCCAAAGGCTGGGACAGCGCTTTGGCGAGTTCCGCCGTCGTGCCCACCGCCTGATGCCCGACGCCGTATGCCGCGGCCAGGGCTGCGACGTCCACCCGCTGCGGGGTGGCGAAGAGGCGTTCGACGGCGTCGCCGTAGCGCCCCGCCGCGGCCACTGCGCCGTGCTCCAGGAGCCCGAAGATGGCACCGCCGGCGTCGTTGAGCACCACGATCCGCAGCTGGGGTTCGGCCTCCCCGGCGCCGAGCAGGAGTCCACCGGCGTCGTGCAGGAACGTCACGTCCCCCATGAAAACGGTGGTTTCCTGGCGCCCGCCCAGCGCGATCCCCGTGGCGGTGGACGTGGTGCCGTCGATCCCGGCCAGGCCCCGGTTGGCGAACATGGTGGCCTGCGGTTCCGCGGGCGGTGCCCCGGCCAGGTCCACGTCGCGGATCCCGTTCGAGGAGCCCAGCATCAGCTGTCCGCGGGCGTGCTTCCAGATCTCGGCGCCCGCGGACGGTCCGGTCGCGGCAGGGGACGCGGCAAGGATGAGGTCCACGGCGTGCTGCGCGGCGGCTCCTGCCAGCAGCCAGGCATCGAGCCACGAGGCGGCTCCGCGGCCGGCGAACTCGGCCAGGTCCGCCAGGGATTCCAGCGGCAGTTCGGTGCGGCGGCCGGGTTCGTACCAGGCCACCGGGACGGGCTGGTACAGGGCCGAGGGGACATCCGCCCGCTCCAGCAAAGCGCTGATCGGCCGGGAGAGCGTCGGCCGGCCGAAGAGGACCACGCGCTCGATCGGCTGTGCCGAATCCGTGCCGAAGTGGTCGATCAGCAGCCGGTAGGGGCCCACGGCGTTGGGTCCGAATCGGGCGTTGGAGGACGGTTCGGCAAGCAGCGGCAGGCCGTGCGCGCGGGCGAACGCCTCGGCGACCGGGCCGGCGTCGTGCCCGGCCAGCACCACGGTGCGCCGCTCCGGCAGGGCCGCCGACGCGGCCGGAAAGTCCAGCGCCAGGGGGTTCCGGGCGGCCCGGTATACGCTCCGGCCCGCCGCGGCGGGAAGCCCGTCGCCCACGGCCGGGACCAGCGGATCACGGAAGGCCAGGTTGAGCTGGACAGGACCGGGAGGGGCGTCCTCGAARGCYCCGGTGGCGGCGCTGAGGGCCGTATCCACGGCGCGCYGCGGATCGCTGCCCGCGGGCACGTCGRCRGCGAACCGCACGTGCTCGCCGAACAGGTCCAGCTGCACGGTGGTCTGGTTGGCGCCGGTCCCCCGCAGTTCCTCGGGCCGGTCGGCGGAGATGACCACGAGCGGCACGGCGGCGTGGTTGGCTTCCATGACGGCCGGCAGGAGGTTGCCGACGGCGGTCCCGGAGGTGGTGAGGACGGCGGCGGGGGCGCCGGTGGACAAGGCCACGCCCAGCGCCGTGAAACCGGCCGAACGTTCGTCGATCCTGACCAGCAGCTCAACCCGTCCGGCGGCCTCTGCCTCGGCCAGGGCGTAGGCCATGGGTGCCGAACGCGAGCCCGGGGACACCACCACCTGGCGCACACCGGCTTCGAGCAGGGTGTCGACGGCGATCCGTGCGGCCTCCACCGCGGCAAGGCCTGGCGTGGACGAGGCCGGCGCGGAATCCGCCGGACTCACATGTTCTCCGGCGTTTCGATGCCCAGCAGCTCCAGGCCGCCGGACAGGCGGCGCAGCGCCAGCGCACACAGGGCCAGCCGCGAGTCCCGCACGGATTCCTCGGCCTTGAGCACCGGGCACTGGTCGTAGAAGGCCGTGAACAGCTGCGCCAGCTCAAACAGGTAGCCGCAGAGCCGGTGCGGCTCGAGCGCCTCCCGGACCTTGTTCAGCGTCGCGTCGAACTCCAGCAGATGCAGGGCCAGGGCACGTTCTGCGGGTTCGACGACGGCGATCGCCGTCGCGGGCCCGTTTTCGCCGGTGGCGCCGGCCGCCGCAGCTGCGGATGCCGGCGTGCCGCCGTCGAGACCGCTGGTGATCTGCTCCAGCACCCCGGCTTTGCGAAGGATGGAGCGGATCCTCGCCGCGGCGTACTGCACGTAGGGTCCGGTGTTGCCGCTGAGGGCGAGCATGCGGTCGAAGTCGAAGACGTACTCGGTGTCGTGGCCGGTGGAGAGGTCGGCGTACTTGACGGCGCCGATGCCCACCTGGCGGGCGGTCACGGCGCGTTCCTCCTCGCTGAGCTCGGGCCGGCTCGCGTCGATGACGGCCCGGGCCCGGTCCACGGCCTCCTCGAGCAGGGCCATGAGCTTCACCGGGGCACCCGACCGGGACTTGAGGATCTTCCCGTCCTCGCCGAGCACGTTGCCGATCTGCACATGCACGGCCTCGACCGTGTCCGGCAGCCAGCCGGCGTCCCGGGCGCTGGCCATGACCATGCGCAGGTGGACGTTCTGCGGGGCGCCCACGACATAGAGGATCCGGTTGGCGGCCAGATCGCGGACGCGGTAGCGGATGGTGGCGAGGTCGGTGGTGCCGTAGCCGTAGCCGCCGTCGGATTTGCGGATGATCAGCGGCAGCGGCTGCCCGTCGCGGCCGCTGAAGCCCTCGGGGAAGGTGCAAAGGGCGCCGTCGCTGATCCGGGCGAGCCCGCGGTCCTCGAGCTCCTGGCACAGCTGTGCCAGATGCGCGTCGTAGGAGCTTTCGCCCGCGATGTGGTCGTCGGTGAGGCTGATGCCCAGCGTGGAGTAGATGGCGTTGAAGTAGCGCTTGGACTGGGCGACGAGCCGCTGCCAGACGGCGAAGGTCTCGGCGTCGCCGCCCTGCAGGGCAACCACGCGGAGCCGGGCCCGGGTGGCGAAGCCTTCCGCGTCCGTGGCCGAGGCATCGAACTTGGCCCGCGCGGCCTGGTAGAACGCGCTGGGGTCCTCCACCAGCAGCGCCGCCTCCGGGGAGTCCTCGCCGATCTCGAGCCAGTGCTCGATCAGCATGCCGAACGGTGTGCCCCAGTCCCCGATGTGGTTCTGCCGGATCACGGTGTCGCCGAGGGACTCGAGCACCTTGACGAGGCTGTCCCCCACCACTGTGGTGCGCAGGTGGCCGACGTGCATTTCCTTGGCCACGTTCGGGGAGGAATAGTCGACGACGACGCGCTGCGGTGTCGCGGCGGGCGTGACTGCCGTGGCCGGGGACGCGGCCCGGACCGACTCTGCGTTGAGCAGTTCCTCGATCCACGTGCCGTCAAAGCTCAGGTTGATGAAGCCGGGCCCGGAGATTTCCACGCTGGTGCAGATGCCGTCCAGGTTCAGGGCCTCCACGATCTTTGCGGCGGCGTCCCGCGGCGGCAGGCCGGCCTTCTTGGCCAGGGCCATGGCGGCGTTGATCTGGATGTCGGCGAACTGGGAGGGCCTGACCACCGGGTCCGCCTGCCGGAACTCTTCGCCGAACGCGGTGGCAATTGCAGCCTGGACTCTGGGGACAACCAATTCGGCCGGATTATTCACAGTCCCAAATTATCAGTTCGGGCCTCACCCCCTGCCCTCCCCAGCCCCTCCGCCCGCCCGCACAAGCAGCGCGGGGTCAGATCGCGCCCATCCAGAGCCCCCAAAGTCATGGGCGCGAAGTGACCCCGCGGTGCCGTGGTGCTGTGGCGGCTGGCTAGCCGTTGGTGCGGAACACCTGGACCACGGACGGACGCGGGGCGCGCACCTGGCCCGGCTTCGGCGTCGTGCCCGCGCCGACGTAGTCCGGGAAGTAGGAGTGCTGTTCGGCGAACGTGCCTTCCTCGCCCGGGTGCTGCACGGCGACGAACACGGTGCGTTCCTCGTCGTGGATGACCGGGCCGCAGGTCTCTGCGTCGCGCGGGACGGCGAGGAACTGTTCCACCCGGCCGCGTTCGGCACCGTCCAGGGTCACCTTGAAGAGGCCGTCGGCGTAGCCGATGCTGGAAGGCGCGCCGTCGGTGGAGATCCAGAGGTTGCCCACGGAGTCGAAGGCCACGTTGTCCGGGCAGGAGATGGGTGAGACCTGGCTGGCGGGGAACCCGGCGAAGTACGCGGCGGAGTTCTTGGTCGGATCGCCGCAGACCATCAGCAGGTTCCAGCCGAACGTGGTGGAGGTCTGGTCCCCGGTCTCTGTGATTTCGACGATGTGGCCGTCACGATTCAGGGTTCGGGGATTGACCTCGGTGGCCCCTTCCTTGCCCGGCTTGCCGCGGTCCGCGTTGTTGGTGCAGACCACGTAGACCTTGCCGGTGTGCAGGCTGGGCTGGACGTCCTCGCAGCGGTCCATCTTGGTGGGGCCCACCTTGTCCGCGGCGAGGCGGGTGTACACCAGCACTTCTTCCACGGACATCCCGGCCACCTTGGACTGTCCGCCCACCACGAGTGGCAGCCACTCGCCGGCGCCGTCGAAGGCTCCGTCGGCCGGAAGCTTCCCGGTGCCGTCGAACCCGGCCGCCGGGGAGTTGCCCGTGAACTTGGCGACGTACAGGTCACCCTCCGAGAGCAGCGTGAGGTTGTTCTTGCGGTCCGCCGCCGTTTTGCCGGGCCGGTACGTGCCGGCCGAGACGAACTTGTACAGGTAGTCGAAGCGCTCGTCGTCGCCCATGTAGGCCACCACRTGGCCGGACTTGGCGATGATCACGTTGGCGCCCTCATGCTTGAAGCGGCCCATTGCCGAGTGCTTGCGCGGTGTGGAGGAGGGGTCGAAGGGGTCCACTTCCACGATCCAGCCGAAGCGGTTGGCCTCGTTCCCGTATCCGGGGTTGCGGGTGTCGAAGCGCGGGTCATCAAGTTCCCACTGGCGGGCGGTGGGCTTGCTGGTCAGCCCGTAGCGCTTGTCCGACTCGGAGGTTCCGGGCGTGGCGAAATAGCCGTTGAAGTTTTCCTCGCCGGACAGGATGGTGCCCCACGGGGTGGTTCCGCCGGAGCAGTTGCCCAGCGTGCCCTTGATGGCCCGGCCGGAGGGGTCGGCGACTGTCTTCAGGAGCGCGGATCCGGCGGCGGGGCCGTCGAGCTCGTAGGTGGTGTCCGTCAGGAAGCGGCGGTTCAGTCCGGCGCCGCGGACGTAGCTCCAGGGCTTGTTGGTGTTCTTGCGCTCCAGCTCGACCACCGTCAGGCCATGGGCGGCCCGGCCGATCGCGCGGGTCTCGGCGGCGTCGAACCCGGCCGGCAGCATGATGTTCTCGTTCGTGTATTCGTGGTTCGTGAAGAGCACGGCCCGGCGGTCCTTGGAGCCATCTATCGGCAGGATGTCCGTGTAGTCGTTGTTGTAGCCGAACTGGCGGGCCTGCGCCGCGGCGCTCTGGTGGTCGATGTCGAAGGCCGGCGAGTCGTTGAAGAGCGGGTCGCCCCAGCGGATGACCGGCTGCCAGGTGAACCCGGCGGGGACGGTGAGCTGGTCGACGGCGGCGTCCACCGGAGCGATGGCGGTGAACTGCAGCTTGGACTTTCCAAACCCGTCCTTGGCGGCGGCCGCGAGGCCCGGCCCGCCATCGGCGACGGCGGGTCCGGCCGAGGTCACGGCGTTCCCGAACGCGACGGCGAGAGCGCCGGCGGCGCCGAAGCCCAGGGCGGCACGGCGGGACATCGTGGCGGAGGCGATGTCACGGAAGTAGCTGTTGCTACTGGTGTTGCAGACCTCGCCAGAGCAGGCGTTGTCGCATTTCAGCGCGCAGGTGACGGGGCTCCGCTTGCCTTTGGTGTGGCCGAGCATGGGGAGCAGGGAAAACGTGCGTCCGGAGGAGACAGACATGGAGAGACCTTCCATGGGGTGAGTTGCGGTCGCGCCCACCCTTCCAGCCGCGGACTACGCGGACCCGTCCCCCGGGTGAAGATCCGATGAACGGCTCAGCTCCAGCACGGCATGCACCCGCCGCAGCCGGTCCAGCCACCAGTCCCGGCGGTCCGGGGATGCTGCGTGTGCGGCCAGCAGTTCCGGCGCCGGGCGGACGTCGCGGAGGGCGATCACGCCGTCGTCGGGAACCAGGGAATCTTCCGTGACATCGGCGGCGAGAAGGGACACTGTGCCGAGGCCGCAGGCGTACGGCAGCTTGGGCAGGGCGGCGGCGAGGGCCAGCCCCGCGCGGATCCCCACCGAGGTGTCCAGCGCCGAACTCACGACGGCGGGCAGCCCGGCCCGCGCCACGATCTCCAGGGCACGCCGTACTCCCCCGAGCGGGGCGACCTTGACCACGATCAGGTCCGCGGCGCCGGCGCGCGCCACTTTGAGGGGGTCATCTTCTTTGCGCACGCTCTCGTCCGCGGCAATCAGTACGGGAACTCCGGCAGCTCGGAGCTGCCGCCGAACCTCGGCGAGGCCAGCGATCTCCGGCACGGGCTGTTCGGCATATTCGAGCCCGACGGCGGCGAGCCGTGTGAGTGCCGCGACGGCGCCCGGCACGTCCCAGCCGCCGTTCGCGTCCACCCGGATGGCGGCGTCCGGCAGCGCCTCCCTGACGGCGGCAACCCGGGCGGCGTCCTCGTCCAGGGTCTGGCCGCGTTCGGCAACCTTGATCTTGACCGCATCTACCCGGCCGAAACGGGCCAGGACTTCGGGCACCTGGTGCGACGGCACGGCAGGGACTGTGGCGTTGACGGGGATGCTGTCCCGCAGCGGCGCCGGGAACCCGGACCAGCCAGCTTCGACAGCGGCACCCAGCCAGCGGGAGGCCTCGGCGTCGCCGTACTCGGGGAAGGGGGCGAATTCTCCCCAGCCCAGCGGTCCGCGGAGCAGCAGGGCCTCGCGCTGCAGGATGCCGCGGAACTTCACGCGCATCGGCAGGCTCACAACATAGGCGCCGGCCAGGAGCTCATCCAGGCCGGGCAGGGGTGTGTCGAGGGGTGCCGGGGGGTGCGTGGGGWGGGCGGGCATGGTGCCACTGTACTGGGGTGTCGAATCGGGATGTTGCATGGGGAGGTTGCATGGGGAGCTGCATGGGAATGTTGCACAGGGAAGCTGCATGGGGATGTGGCACAGGGAGGCAGTGTCAGCTGGGGCGAAGGTCCTTGATTGGGCCGGCGTCGACTGGGGGTGAGTCCCTGTTCCAGGAAACTCGTCTCCGCCGGCCCCGCTCAAGGAGCGTAGTGCCGGGGACAAGCCACGCCGGCACACCCGACTCTACGAACTCCCTTCCGGAGCCGCACGAGTAGTGGGTACCTGCTTTTTCGGCGGCCGCTACTCCCCGCCGCGCCGGGCCCTGCACCGGCCCTTCAGCTGGCGCGCAGGGTTCTGTGGGACCCTTAATGGCATGACTTTTCGGCAGGAACGCACCCTATGGGACCCGTCTGCCCAGATTCAGAAAACCCCAACTCCGAAGACCCAGGTCCAGGAGATCCAAGTCCCGGAGATGCAGGTCCCGGAATCCCAAGTCCAGGATCCGCGGGCGGATCCGAAGGCGCGGCGGTCCCCCGGCAAGAGAACGGCCGCACTGTTCGTGCTGGCCACGCTTTTCTGCGTCGCCGCACTGGCCGCCACTTATGTGTTCTTCGTGCGGACCACCGCCGGGCAGTTCATTGACGAATCCGCCCTCGTGGAGGCGGTGGAGCTCAGCGGCACCGCGGGCAAGGCCGCAACCAAACTGCTGGACTGGCTGCCGGCGCTCTCCATGGTGATCGCCTCGATCGTGGTGGTCTTTGTCACCATCCTGCGGCGCCGCTGGTCTGCGGCCGCGATTGCGAKTGCGGCCTGCGTGGGCGCCAATGTGGCCACGCAGATCCTGAAGGACCTGCTCCCGGTCCGGCCGTACCGGGGTGTGGAGACGCTGGAACTGAATTCGCTGCCTTCGGGCCACACCACCATGGCGGCCTCCGCCGCGGCTGCCGTGTTCCTGATGGTCTCGCCGCGCTGGCGGCCGCTGGCTGGGTTCCTGGGCGGCAGCTTCGCCGTCGCCACGGGGGTTTCSACCCTGATCAACCAGTGGCACCGGCCSGCCGACGTGGTGGCRGCCTTCCTGGTGGTGGGAGCCTTCATGATCCCGGCCGGCTGGCTGATCATCCGCCGGGGTCCCCGCTGGAACGTCTGGGAGGGCTACAACACGCACTGGGCCTCGGCCAGGCTGTGGGTGGCGCTTCCCGTGCTCACCGGCCTTGCAGCTGCCGCGGTGGCCGCCTATGCCCTGCTGAGCATCGGCCCGGGCGGGCAGATCAGCACCATCAGTTATTTCTGGGCCGGAACGTCGCTGATCATTATTGCCGGCTACCTCGCCACCGTCGCAGGCGTGTGGTTGTTCGGCCTGGCCGCCCGACCCGTCAAGAGTTCTGGGGTTCAGTAGTTCCGGCGGTGCTTCAGGCGCGGAATCGTCACGGCGAACACTGCCGCGGCGGCGAAGCCGATCACGCCGGTCGCGGCAACCCCGGCCCCCAGGGAGGCGACGGCGGTAACGGCGGACAGCAGCACGGGCCCGCCGGTTGACCCGGCGTCGGCCATGAAGCGCCAGATGCCCAGGAACTGGCCACGTCCGTTGTCCGGCGAGAAGTCGGCCCCGAGCGTCATGTTCAGGCCGGAACTGATCCCGTTGCCGAAGCCGATCAGGAGCGCCGCCAGCATGAGCGAGACGAAGCCCGTGCTGAGCGGGATCAGCACCATGGCCGTACCCATGATGATCGTGGACGGCACGGCCACCCACTGCCGGCCCTTGCGGTCCATCAGCTTGCCTGCCGGGTAGAACACCAGCATGTCGATCGCCCCGGAAATGCCGTAGATAAGGGAAGCCTGCGTGGGGTCCATGCCCAGGTGATCGGCCCACAGCGGGATGACGGCCTGGCGGGAGGCCCGCAGCGCGCTCAGCAGCAGGACCCCCGCGCCCACACTCAGGAAGACCCCCGCGTGGGACACCGCGATGCTGCGCAGGGTGGGCTGCTGCTGCGCCACGTCGCTTGACGGCAGCGGCTTCGCCTCAAGGTCGGGGATGGTGACCGATACCGCCGCGGCGGCGGCCATGGCCACGACGCCGGCCCAGTAGGCTCCGCTGATGCCGGCAAATTGCATCACGACGGCGCCGATGAACGGGCCGATGAAGATCCCGATCCTGTTGACGCCGCCGAGCGTGGACAGTGCACGGGCCCGGACCATGACCGGGACGGCCTCGGTCAGGTATTTCTGCCGGGCGAGGCTGAAAACGCTGGCGGCCATCCCCACCACCACCATCGCCGCAGCCAGCACCCAGAGGCCGCCGGAGAACAGCGGGGCGACGGCCGCGGCGGCGAGGGCTAACGCGCTGGCGGCAGCGGCCCCTACGATCGCCCAGCGTTCACCGAACTTCAGCGTGATCAGGGACGCCGGCAAGTTGAAGAACCAGGATCCGAGTCCGATCAGCGTGACAATCAGCGCAGCGCCGGCCACGGAGGCCCCGAGGTCGCGGGCGGACAGGGCAACCACGGGGAGGATGGCACCTTCACCCAGGCTGAACATGAGGGCCGGCCCGAACGCGGGAACGGCGATGCTGCGGAGGCTGAAGGGGGCGAGGCGTGTGGTTGTCATCCCGTTCATCCTAGGCATCCTCCGCGGCCGAACTTTGCCTAGGCGTCGAAGTGGGTACGGACTTCTTCGCTGGTGAGGTTGCGCAGCACGTCAGCGGCCACATCACGGAGCTTCTGGTTCCGGTTGCTGGACACCCGGGTCAGGATGGCCATGGCCTCGTCCTGGGAGCAGCGGTTCTGCGCCATGATCACACCGCAGGCGAGGTCAATGGAGGTCCGGCGTTCCATGGCGGCCTGCATGTCCTCCGCCCGGGACTGGGCGGTTGCGATCCGCACGGCCAACCGCAGGGCACGACCGGCGAGATCGGCGAATCCGGCCGCCTCCGCAATGATGTCCTCGGTGAACAGTCCGGTGTCCGCGCCGAAGAAGTTCAGTGCCGCGGCGGCGTCCTCGCCGATTTCCAGTGGGACGCCGAGCGTGCTGCGACAGCCGTTGGCTGCGAGTTGGAGCTGGTAGTCGGGCCAGCGGGAGTCGGCGTCGACATCCGCGAGCAGGATGACGGTTTTGGTCCGCAGCGCCTCGATGCAGGGGCCAGCACCGAGGCTTTGTTCGATGCGGTCCAGCACCACGGCCCGGGGGCTGCTGCCCGCGACCGTCATGGTCCGTTTGCGGCGCTGCAGCGTGACGCCGCACTCAACCTCGGCGCCGGTGGTGTGGCTCAGTGTGGCGGCCGAGAATTCCGCGAGGCGGTTCAGGAAGTCCTCGACGTTGTCGGTCCCCAAAAGCAGGTCCTGCAGGTGGCGTGCGGCGTCATCCCCGATGAAGTTGTTGGCCATGCCTTAATCTACCGCGCCCTAATCTGGTGCGGCGGCCCGGCCGGACGGCTCAGCTGTACCCGTCGACGATTGCCGCGGCGATCTCTCGGTAGGCCCGCCGTGTATCGGGGCGCAGCACGTCCAGGGTGACGAGGTCGCCGTCGGCCACTCCGCGGTCGTGAGGAACGGCGATGAGCTGCCGGCAGATGCCGGACAGGTGTTCCTCGATGGCGTCCTTGTCCACCCGGGTGGACACCTCGTCCTTGTCAGTGATGACCACGACGGCGTTGCGGGCCAGGTCTTCGTAGCCGTGGCTGGCCAGCCAGTGCAGGGTGCTGCGGGCCCGCTTAGCGCCGCTGACGGCATAGCCGGCCGCGATAATCAGGTTGTCCGCCGACTGCAGGATCCCGCTCATGGCGTTGTGCGTCACGCCCGTGCCGCAATCGATCAGGGCCACAGAGTAGTAGCCGGCGATGAGCTTGCGGATCCGCAGGTAGGCCTCGGCCGTCAGCGAATCCGATACCTCGGGATCCTGTTCACCGGCAATGAGGTGGAGCCGGCCGGCATGGTGCATGTAGCGGGCCAGCGCCGTGAGGGAATCGACGGACTCGATGTTCTTGAGCAGGTCCGTGATGGTGCGCGGGCTTTGCTGCTGGTAGATCCCCTCGCCGAGGGCACGCTCCACAAGGTCCCCGGAATCGGGGTTGGCGTCGATCGCGCAGGGAGGATCGCCCCGGAACTCGGCCAGGGTCAGGCCGACGCCGACCGTGGTGGAGGTCTTGCCGATGCCGCCCTTCAGGCTCAGGACCGCCGTGTTGTAGCTGCCCTGGAGCTGGCGGGAGATGCGCCGTGCCAGCTCGTCTTCTTCACGCTGCCGGGCACTCGGGCCCAGGTTCAGTCCGCCGCCGGTCAGGTTGTAGAGGGCCCCGCGGAAACCGCCGACGGGCCGGGGTTTCTGCTCGCGGACAAAAAGACCCGGGGAACTGATGAAATCGGGCACCGGGGCGTCCGCCAGGGCGGCTGCCTTGCTGGCCGAGCGTGTGGAACGGGTGGGCTGGGCCGGCACGGCGGGAGCGGCCTGGGGGGCAGGCGGCTTCATGGCAGGGTCCTTGGACGGTTTTGCAGGCTGGGGCCGCGCGGGCGGCGCGTCGGCGGCGGCGGCAGCCTCCGCCCAGGAACTGCTGGGTGCTGTCGGGCGTTGTTCGGCCTGGTTGCTGGAAATAATGGGCATGGTTCCTGTCCAGGCGTCGGAGTCATCACCGCGGCGGCGGTCTCTCCGGCGCGGGAGTTGGCCCTGCTCTGCAGCTGTTTCAGCTTCAGCGAGGGCGTTGGCGGTCTTGTTCTCGACCGGTTCTGGCATGTTTGTTCCCCCCAGGGATCACAGCGCAGACCGCTGCAGTGCTCGATTGACATCGTTCAAGGCACAAGTCTAGGGGCAGGGACGGGCACACTGCCGCTCAGCCACCAAAATCCTGGGTTAGCGGTTGGCCTGCGTGTCCTGCAGGCGCTTGATGAACCAGCGCGACTGCTCTGGACCGTACGGCAAAATCGGGATGGCCTTCGTCGCGTCGTCCGGGGTTTCCCGGGTGGCCTGGATAGCCTGCCGGACCGCGGTGGTCATGGTGTTGGCCATGGTCTTGACGAACTGGTCCGAGCACGGTTCGCCGTGGCCGGGAATCAGGAATTCGTAGCGGTGCCGCAGCGCGGACAGGTGGCGGAGGGCGTCGGCCCAGTCTTCCGGGAATGAGTCCTCGAACGATGGGTGTGAACCCTGCTCCACGAGGTCACCGGCGTAGAGGGTGCTGGCCGAGCCGACCAGGAGGTCGCCGTCGGTGTGGCCGCGGCCCAGATAGAACAAGGTCACGCTCTGCCCGCCAAGGTCCACCAGTACCGGCTGATCTTTCACGATCGCATTCGGTACMACCACCTCAGCGTCGGTGCCCTGCCCTGCCGCCATTTCCGGCTCATCCGAGACCACGAGCCGGCGCTGCTCGTCGCYGTTCTCCTCGATTTCCGCTGCGCAGTTCTCGTGCGCCCAGAATTCGGTGACGCCGTCGTCGGCGAAGACGGCATTGCCGAAGAAGTGGTCGTAGTGGGCGTGCGTGTTGACCACCACCAGCGGCAGCCCGGTCTTTTCCCGCACGGCGGCCAGGATCTCACGGCCCTGCCGGGGGCCGCCGCCGGTGTCGATCACCATGGCGCGCTCGGTGCCGACCACCAGGCCTGTGTTGAGCAGGGAACCTTGAGTTGTCAGTACGTAGTTGTCCGGACCGACCTCGAGCCATCGTGACATTGAATCTCCGTATTTCCGACGCTTTCCGGCGTTGTAGTGCGGTGGAGTTGGTGCTTTGTACAGGCCTCGATTCTACCCATGCCTGCTGGCAATTCCCGGGGAGCGTGCCCGTGCGGTCCAGGCAGTTGATGTACCGGGATGCCCTCGTCTTGGCTCCCGCCGCGGTGTAGCCTGTGGGCAACTTCCATCGCTGAGCCAGTGGCTCCACCGAACGATTGGGGGTGGCTCCCGTTGAATTCCGGCACTTCCCTGGAGCGGATGGTGTTCTTCAGCGATGCCGTCTTCGCCATCGCCCTGACCCTTTTGGCCCTGGACCTGAAACTGCCCGAGGGCATCCCCGCGGATCAGGTGGACGAAGCCCTGGTCGCGGCCCTGCCGCAGTTGCTGGCTTACGCCTTGTCCTTCGTCATCATCGCCAAGACCTGGATGTCCCACCACTCGGACTTTGCCCTCATCCGCCGCTTCAACGCGAAATTGGCCTGGCTGAATCTGGCCCTGTTGTTCTTCATCGCCATGCTGCCCGGTCCGACCTCGATCCTCAGCGACTACGGCGACGACCCCACGCCGTGGCCAAGCATTTTGTACGCCGCGAACATTGGTGCGGTCTACCTGATGCTGGCCGCCATCTGGGGCTATGCGAAGCATGCCGGACTGATGGCCCGGGAGATGGCCACCCACGTCCACGGCCGTATCTTCAACGCGCGGCTGGCCGTGGCGCTGGTCTTCCTGCTCTCGATTCCGGCGGCATTCGCCCTCAACTCCTACACGCCGTTCTTCTGGCTGCTGCTCCTGCCGGCATCGTGGCTGGCGGGGCGGCTTTCGGCCTCCACGGCGCGGAAAGCAGAAAAGGAGACTGCGAAAAAAGCGGAGAAAAATACGGAGCGGAGGCCGGGGACCGCACAGAATTAGGGGACCGCACAGAACTAACAGAACTGGCCGTGCGGTCCCCGCCCGCCTTACATGTCCGCGAGCACCGACCCCGGGTTCTCGATCGCGTCGGCCACGTAGCGCAGGAAACCGCCGGCCGCGCCGCCGTCGCACACCCGGTGGTCGAATGTGAGGGTCAGTTCGGTGACCTTGCGGACCGCGAGCTCGCCGTTGACCACCCAGGGCTTGTCGATGATGCGCCCGACGCCGAGGATCCCGACCTCGGGGTGGTTGATGATCGCGGCGGATCCGTCCACGCCGAACACGCCGTAGTTGTTCAGCGTGAACGTGCCGCTGCCCAGTTCCGCCGGGGTCGCTTTGCCCTCGCGCACGACGGCGGTGAGGCGGCGGATCTCCGCGTCCAGTTCGCGGGCGCTGAGCTTGTCCGCGTTCCGCACGGACGGGACCATCAGTCCGCGGTCGGTCTGCGCGGCGAACCCGAGGTTGACGCCGTCGAAGGCCACAATCTCCTGCATGGCGCCGCCGGCGACGTCCTCGGTGGTTACGATCCTGGTGTTCAGCTCCGGGTACTTCTTCAGCCCCGCGACGACGAACCGTGCGATGAAAGCCAGCAGCCCCGGCGTGTTGTGCGGGTCGGCCTTCTTCAGCGCGGCACGCATCTCCACGAGCGCCGTGGCGTCCACGTCCACCCACACGGTTGCTTCCGGGATCTCGGACCGGCTGCGCGTCATGTTCGCCGCCACAGCCTTGCGCACGCCCCGCACGGCGGTACGCCCGGAGATACCCAGCCCGGTCCGCGCATCCGTAGCAGACGGAGCAGACGCCGCGGCAGGAGCGGCAGGAACAGGAGCAGGAGCGGCAGGCTCCGCCACCGCCCGCTCCGCCACCGGAGACGGCTTGATCACTGCCTCCACATCCCGCCGCATGATGAGCCCGCTGGCCCCCGACCCCTGGAGTCCCCCCAAATCAACCCCATGATCGCGCGCCATCCGGCGAACCAGCGGAGAAATAACGGCCCCCAACTTCCCCGGCACGCGGGTCCGCATGAGCACCAGGTCATCGGCAGCCTTCTCGGCAGCCGACACCCCGGAAACCGACTCGGCGACTGAAGAAGCGGCGGCGGCCCGCTTAGGAGCCCGAGTCCGCCGGGCAACCCCATGCCCGCCCGGAGTCCCATAACCAATCAAGACATTCCCGGACCCAGCCTTCTCCTCCTCGCGATACGCCTCAGCCGCGGCAGCGGCCGGGGTGTCAGCAACAACACCAGGCGATGCCGGTGAGCCAGAAGCGAAACCAGCCGGCGCGGATGATGCCGCCCCGGGAGTGGCATCGGGCCTGTCGGAGCCGGACGGCATGCTGCTTGCAGCAATGCCGTCCGGCGAAGGGGCGGGGGCGGCATCATCCGTGCCGGCACCACCGGGGGCGGACGAGGAAGCACCAACCGGCATCACGGAGATCAGCGGCTTGCCGACGTCGAGCGTCTGGCCCGGCTCGCCGTGCAGCACGGCCACTGTGCCGGCGTACGGGGAGGGCACCTCCACCATGGACTTGGCGGTCTCCACTTCGGCGATCGGCTGGTCAACGCGGATCTCATCGCCCACGGCCACGAGCCAGTTCACGAGTTCGGCTTCGGTAAGGCCTTCGCCCAGGTCCGGGAGGAGGAATACTTTCGGTTCGCTCATGGTCAGTCTTCCCACTGGAGGTCGTCAACGGCGTCGAGGATGCGGTCCACGCCGGGCAGGTAGTAGTGCTCAAGCTTCGGCGCCGGGTAAGGCACGTCGAAGCCGGTGACGCGGCGGATCGGTGCGGCGAGGTGGTGGAAGCAGCGTTCCTGGACCCGGGCGACGATTTCAGAGGCCACGGACGCGAAGCCGTGGGCCTCGGCGATGACCACGGCGCGGCCGGTCTTGCGGACCGAGGCGCAGACGGTTTCGTCGTCGAAAGGGACGATCGAGCGGACGTCGATCACTTCGAGCGAGCGGCCTTCCTCGGCGGCGGCGGCCGCGGCGGCGAGCGCCGTCGGGACGGACGGCCCGTAGGCGATCAGCGTGGCGTCGGTGCCGGGGCGGGCGACGGCGGCCCGGCCCTCGGAGGACGTGCCGCGCTCGGTGTTCGCGGCGTGCTCGGCGCGCAGCGCGTCCAGGTCCACCTGGTCCTTGGACCAGTACAGCTTCTTGGGCTCCATGAACATGACGGGGTCATCGGAGTCGATGGCTTCGCGGAGCATCCGGTAGCCGTCCGCCACGGTGGCGGGGGTGAAGACCTTCAGGCCGGCGGTGTGCGCGTAGTAGGCCTCGGAGGAGTCGCAGTGGTGCTCCACTCCGCCGATGCCGCCGGCGTACGGGACCCGGATGACCATGGGCAGCTTGACGGCGCCCTTGGTGCGGTTGTGCATCTTGGCGACGTGGCTGACGATCTGTTCGAAGGCCGGGTAGGCGAACGCGTCGAACTGCATTTCGATGACCGGGCGCATGCCGTTCATGGCCATGCCCACGGCCATGCCGACGATCCCGGATTCGGCCAGCGGGGTGTCGAAGCAGCGGCTTGTGCCGAAGGTCTTGGTGAGCCCGTCGGTGATGCGGAATACGCCGCCGAGCATGCCGACGTCCTCGCCGAAGACCAGGACTGAGGGGTCCGCGTGCATGGCGTCGGCCATCGCGGTGTTGAGGGCCTTGGCCAGCGTGATGGTCTGCGGGCCGGTCAGCTCCGCGGTGGCAGCAGCCTTGGCGGCGGCGCGGGCGGTCGCGGCGCTGACGTTGCCGTTCGCCTCGGAGGACGTGGTGATGGTGGGGCTCATTTGCCGGCCTCCGTTGCGGTGGATGCGGCGTCGCGGGCCAGTTCGTCGGCGAGCATGGCGGACTGTTCCTTCAGCTGCGGGGTCGGGGTGGAGAAGACGTAGCTGAAGAGGTCCTGCGGCTCCACCGGAACCTCTTCGCCGAGGCCTTCGCGCAGCTGCGTGGCAACCGCCTCCGCCTTTTCGGCGATTGTGGCGGCGCGGCCGTCGTCGAGCAGGCCGCGGTCCGTCAGGTAGGTCTTCATGCGGCTCAGGGGGTCCTTGGCCACCCATTCGGCGACTTCGCTGTCCTGCCGGTAGCGGGTGGCGTCGTCGGCGTTGGTGTGCGCCTGCATCCGGTAGGTGTGGGCCTCCACCAGGAGCGGCCCGGAGCCTTCGCGGGCGAGCTTGACGGCCCGGCCGAGGACGGCGAGCAGGGCGACGACGTCGTTGCCGTCCACGCGTTCGCCGGCCATGCCGTAGCCCACGGCTTTGTGGGCCAGCGACGGCGCGACGGACTGGTGCGCTAGCGGCACGGAGATCGCGTACTGGTTGTTCTGGACGAAGAAGACCACGGGCAGGTGGAAGACGGCGGCGAAGTTCAGGGCCTCGTGGAAGTCGCCTTCGCTCGTGGCGCCGTCGCCGCACATGGCCAGGACCACGGTGTCCTCGCCGCGCAGCTTGGCGGCGTGGGCAACGCCGACGCCGTGCAGCAGCTGGGTGGTCAGCGGCGTGCACTGGATGCCGACTTTGTTCTTGGCGGGGTCGTAGCCGCCGTGCCAGTCGCCGCGGAACAGCGTCATGGTCTGGACGGGGTCAACGCCGCGGGCCATCACGGCCACGGAGTCGCGGTAGGTGGGGAACAGCCAGTCGCCCTCGGCAAGGCACAGCGCGGCGGCAACCTGGCAGGCTTCCTGGCCGTGGCTTGAGGGGTAGACGGCCATGCGGCCCTGACGGACCAGCGCGGAGTTCTGGTCGTTGACGCGGCGGCCGACGACGAGCTGCTCGTAGGCGGCCAGCAGTTCGGCCTCGGAAGGCAGGCTGTATTCGTGCCCGGGCTGGGTGCCCTGCTCCGTGTGGGGATTCAGGGTGCCGTCCGGGCCGACCATCTGGATCTGATGGCGGGCCGGGAGCATGTAGTCCTCAACAGTGATGCCGAACTTGCTCACGGCCTCGCTGGCTGGATCCTGCTGCGCGGCCGGCTGTGTCGCCTGCCCCGGCTCCGCTGTCGCGGGCTGATGCGCAGCGTGGTCTGCGGAGATCGTCATTGGTCCGTCCTTCTGTAGCCACTAGTCTTTCCCAGTATGCCGCCAGCCGATGTTTCGTATCCACCTCAACCGCGAATCGTGGAGAAGTCCACAAATTTGCCCTAATCTTGTAGACAAATCGTAAGTGTGAGCTGGATTACCGGCGGGGGTTGTAGACGAATGGCAGAGCGTGAGCCGGGCCAGGTGGCGGTGCCGCTGGACGATGTGGACCGGAACATCATTTCGGAGCTGACCCGGGACGGCCGGATGTCCGTGACGCAGGTGGCCGAGAACGTCCATATTTCCCGTGCCCACGCCTACACCAGGATTGCCCGGCTCACCAGCGAAGGGGTCCTGACCAAGTTCACGGCCCTGGTGGATCCCATCAAAGCCGGCTTGAAGTCCTCGGCCTACGTCACGCTGAAGGTGCGCCAGCATTCCTGGCGCGAGCTGCGCGAACTCCTGCGCGCCATCCCGGAGGTCCACCACATCGCGCTGGTGGGCGGGGATTTCGATGTCATCCTGCTGGTGCGCGCCGTGGACAACATCGACCTGCGCCGGGTGATCTTCGACCAGCTGCAGTCCATGCCCGGGGTCCTGGACACCCAGACGTTCCTGGTGTTCGAAGACGTGGATACGCGCTAGCTGACGAACTCTTTCATCCAGGCCCGCAGCTCTTCGCCGAATTCCACCCGGTCGGAGGCGATCGAGATGACTGCCTTGAGGTAGCTCAGTTTGTCCCCGGTGTCGTACCGGCGGCCCCGGAAAACCACGCCGTAGACACCGCCGCCCTCGCAGTCGGACACCGCAAGGGTCTGCAGGGCGTCGGTGAGCTGGATTTCCCCGCCGCGGCCGGGCGGGGTGTCCTCCAGGACGTCGAAAATCTCCGGGTGGAGGACGTACCGGCCGATCACGGCCAGGTTGGACGGGGCATCGGCGACGTCGGGTTTCTCCACGAGCCGGTTGACCCGCACGTGGTCCTCGCCCGGTATCGCCGAAATGTCGGCGCAGCCGTAGGCACTGATTTCCGCCGGATCCACCTCGATCAGGGCCACGACGGAGCCGCCGGTCCGGGCCTGGACGTCCATCATGTCGATCAGCAGTTCATCCCGCTCGTCGATCAGGTCGTCGCCCAGCAGGACGGCGAAGGGTTCGTAGCCGACGTGCTGGCGGGCGCACAGGACCGCATGGCCGAGACCTTTGGGGTCGCCCTGGCGCACGTAGTGCAGCGGGCCCAGGCTGGAGGCGTGGCGTACTGCCTCCAGCCGGTCAACATCGCCCTTGCGTTCGAGGGCGCTTTCGAGCGCGGGTTCGCGGTCGAAGTGGTCCTCCAGCGCGCGCTTCTGCCGCCCGGTAATCATCAACAGATCGGTCAGCCCTGCCCGCACGGCTTCTTCCACAACGTATTGGATGGCCGGCTGGTCGACCACCGGCAGCATTTCCTTCGGCATTGCCTTGGTGGCGGGCAGGAAGCGCGTTCCCAGTCCGGCGGCGGGTATGACAGCTTTAGTTACAGATCTCCCCAGACTCATAACCGAACTTTACAAGCGGGTTCCGGAAATGAGAATGGCGCGAGGCAAAGACGAGTACACGGGTATTACGCGCCGCGGACCCCCGCGGGATCGCCCCTCAGCCCTTGAAAACCGGGCTGCGCTTTTCCTGGAAGGCGCGGAAACCCTCGGCGTAGTCATCGCTTTTGCACAGCCGTGCCTGCTCGGCGTTCTCCTCAGCCATCGCCTCCCACAGCCCCAGCCGCTGGTCCCGGATGTGTGCAACGAGTTCCTTGCTGGCCCGGAACGCACCCGTGGCGCCGGTGGCAACGTTGGCGACGATCGACCGGGTGGCCTCGAGCAGTTCCGCCGCCGGCATCGCGCGGCTGAACAGGCCCTGCGCCACGGCGTCGGCGCCGCTCATGAGCTCCGCGGTGTAGACCAGGTCCAGGGTCCGGTGCATGCCGAGGCGCTCGGTAAAGTACCAGTGCCCGCCGGAATCGAGGGTCGCGCCGAGCTTGGCGAACGGGGAGCCGAACTTGGCGTTCTCCGCCACGTAGACCACATCCGTGGCCAGCAGCAGGCCCAGCCCCACGCCGAGGCAGGCGCCCTGGGCCGCCGCGAACGTGGGCGCCGGAAAGGCGCTCATCTTCTTGAGCAGCGGCTGGACGAGGCCACCCAGGTAGGCCTGCGCGTCGTCGCTCTCCGGGGTCACGCCGGCAATGTCGCGGCCGGCGCAGAAGGCGCGCCCCTCGCCGCGGAGCAGCAGTGCCCGGACCTCGCCGCGGGCGGCGGCGTCAGCGGCGTCGTCGTACGCCCGGGACAAATCCGCCAGCGCGTGCTCGTCGAGTGAGTTCAGCTTGTGCGGGGCGTCGAGCACTACCTCGGCGACGCCGTCGGCGATGGACAGGGAAATCATGGGACTCCTTGGATTCGAAAGGCGGGCGTCGAAATAACCTAGACGTCGAAGTCGACCGTGACTTCCGGGGTGGTGGGGTGGGACTGGCAGGTCAGGACGTAGCCCTTGTCCAGTTCGTCCTGTTCCAGGGCGTAGTTTTCGTCCATGGTGACATTGCCGGTGACCACCTTGGCCCGGCACGTGCCGCAGACGCCGCCGGCGCAGGCGAACGGGACGTCAGGACGGACCCGGAGGGCTGCGTTGAGGATGGATTCACGGGCGTGGGTGGGGCTGGACACTTCGCCCTGCAGGCCGTCCAGCTTGAACGTGATCTTGTACGTCTCCTTGGACTCGTCCTCGATCACGGGCCGGCCGATGTTGCCCTCGGGGCGGTCCGGCTTGCCGGAGGTGAACAGCTCGAAGCGGACATGCTCCGGGGCGACGCCGCGGGCGGCGAGCGTGTCCCGGCACAGCTGGACGAGCTCGAACGGGCCGCAGAGGAACCATTCGTCGACGTCGTCCGCGTGGATGGCGGTGCCCAGCAGCGCCTGCAGCTTCTCGGCGTCGATCCTGCCGCTGAGCAGCGGCGCGATCCGCTGTTCGCGGGAGAGCACGTGGTGCAGCGCCAGCCGGGCCGGGTACTTGTCCTTCAGGTCCGCGAGCTCCTCGAGGAACATCACGTCCATGGCGGCCTTGTTGGCGTAGATGAGGTCGAAGCGGGTCTCCGGGTGGGCCGCCAGCAGGGTGCGGGCGATGGCGATCACGGGGGTGATGCCGGAGCCGGCGGCGATCGCCACGAATGAGCCGGGCTCCCCCGCGAGCTCTTCCGGATGGTTCATGGAGTTCATGACATTCTGTTCCACCGCTTTGCCGTCGCGGCCGTGCTTGGAGACAAAAGCGCCCATGGGGCTCATGACGTCCAGGGCGTCGCCGGCCTTCAGGTCGGCGTTGGCCCACGTGGAGAACAGTCCGCCGAGGTCCTTCTTGATGGCCACGCGGATTTCGCTGGAGCCGTCCGCGAAGCTGCGCGGTTCGGCGCAGATCGAGTAGCTGCGGCGGATCTCGTGCGGCTGGCCGTCGGCGTCGGGCAGGGTGGTGCGCAGCGCGACGTACTGGCCCGGCAGGTAGTCGAACTGGCCGGCGAGTTCGGCCGGGACCCCGAACGTCACTTCGATGGCGTCGTCGGTGAGCCGGCGGACCTCGTCCACGCTCAGGGTGTGGAAGGACGCACGACGGCGGCCGGTGGCTGTGGCCGACTCCGCGGCGGTCTGGCGGACAACCTTCATGGAGGCACCTGTTCCTTACAAAACTTTGAAGTAGTCGAACGGTTCTTTGCAGTCCTGGCAGACGTAGAGGGCCTTGCAGGAGGTGGAACCGAAGCGGGTGAGTTCTTTGGTGTTCAGCGATGAGCACTGGGGGCATTTGACGGCGAGCGAGAGCCGGACGGGCCCGGCGTGCCGGGTGGCAGCCGAGTTGCCAGACGGCGGGGCGATCCCGTACTGCTCGAGCTTGGCCTTGCCGGCCTCGCTCATCCAGTCCGTGGTCCAGGCCGGGGAGAGCACAAGGTCGACCCGGACGCTCGGATACCCCGCACGGTGGAAAGCCGTGGTGAGGTCATCCCGGATGGCGTCCATGGCGGGGCAGCCGGAGTAGGTCGGGGTGATGGTGACCTGGACCGCGGGGACCATGCCGTCGTCGTCGGTGCTTGGTTCCTTCGAAACCTGGACGTCGCGCAGGATGCCGAGATCCGCAATGGTGAGGACCGGGATTTCGGGGTCGCAGACTGTGGCCGCCACCGCCCAGGCTTTCTGTTGGGCGGTGTTGCCCTGGGCGGCGTTGCGGCGCTCCGCGGTTTCCGGGTCCGAGACGAACATTTCCATGATGCCTACCAGCTGGCTCCGGGGTACTCGCGGGCGAGCACCTGCATTTCGGCGAGGAGGTAGCCGAGGTGTTCGGAGTGCAGGCCGCGGCGGCCTCCGCCCGGTGAGGGCTGCACGTTGGGGACCTCGAGCTCCGCTTCGGCCAGGATCTCGCCGGTGAGCCTGTCGAAGTCCTCTCGCAGGCTGGACGGCTGCGGCGCGGCGCCGGCTTCGCTGAGGCGTCCGGTGAGCTCGTCGTCGCGGAACAGTTCGTCCACGTAGGGCCAGATGACTTTGAACGCATGGATCATGCGCTGGCGCGATTCGTCGGTGCCGAGGGCCAGGCGCAGGACCCACTGGGCGCTGTGGTCCCGGTGGTAGTCCACTTCCTTGACCGCTTTGGCGGCGATGCCGGCCAGGGTGGCGTCGGTGGAGGACGCCAGCCGGCGGTAGAGCTCGAACTGGTAGTAGCTGACCACGAACTGCCGCGCGATCGTGACGGCGAAGTCTCCGTTCGGCTGTTCGAAGATGGCCGCCGAGCGGAACTCGTGCTCGCGGCGGAAGTAGGCGAGGTCATCTTCGCTTCGGGCTGTGCCGTTCTCTCCGAGAGCGCCGCCGGCGTAGCTGAGGAAGGACCGGGCGTGGCCGAGCTCATCCAGGGCGATGTTGCCCAGGGCGACGTCCTCTTCGAGTTCGGGCGCGCGGGAAATCCAGTGGCCCAGGCGCTGGGCCAGGACCAGGGCGTCGTCGCCCAGGCGCAGGGCGAACTCCGCGGCGTCCTCGCTCGGCTTTGCGGTGCCGCGACTGACGGACAGCGCGATGTCTTCGGGGCGCAGGGCGTTGCCGGGGGTGATGCGCGTGGCGCTGGCGGTGCCATCGCCGCTGGCGCCGGCACCGGATACACCGACGGAGATCTCGCCGTGGCCGTCTGTTACTGGTTCTGCGGGGGCCGCACTTTCAGGTGTCGTGCTCACAGGTGCTTCACGCCCTCGCTCTTGGTGTAGTACGTGGCGTGGCGGTAGTCCTTGCCCTGCGGGGATTCAAAGAAGGAACCTTTGGAATCGGGGTCGCTGGAGGCTATGGCGTCGGCCGGGACCACCCAGATGGAAACGCCTTCGTTCCGGCGGGTGTACAGATCGCGGGCGTTGCGCAGTGCCATGGCCGCGTCCGGTGCGTGCAGGGATCCCGCGTGGACGTGGGACAGCCCGCGGCTGGAGCGGACGAATACTTCCCAGATCGGCCAGACGTTGCCTGCGTGGGTTTCGGTGGGGGCCACGGCGACAGGGGTCCCCGGCCGAGCTTGCGAGGTTGGGGAGTCGTTGGGGATCATGCTGCGGATACCTTTTCTGCTTGCTTGCGGCTCTGTTTTTCGGCATAAGCCGCTGCGGCTTCGCGCACCCAGGCGCCGTTCTGGTGTGCCTCGCGGCGCCGTTCAAGGCGCTGGGCGTTGCAGGGGCCGCGGCCGGCCAGGACTTCGTGGAATTCGGCCCAGTCCAGCGGCCCGTGCTCCCATTTCTTGGTGTCCTCGTTGAACCGGATGTCCTTGTCCGGCAGCGTCAGCCCGAGGACCTTGACCTGCTCCATCATCATGCCGACGAACCGGTTGCGCAGCTCGTCATTGCTGAACCGCTTGATGTTCCAGGCCATGGACTGCTTGGAGTTGGGCGAATCGTCATCCGGGGGGCCGAACATCATCAGGGCCGGGGCGTACCATCGGTCCACTGCCTCCTGCGCCATCTGCTTCTGCTCGGGGGTGCCGTGGGAGAGTTCCAGCAGGATCTCAAAGCCCTGGCGCTGGTGGAAGGACTCTTCCTTGCAGACCCGCACCATGGCCCGGCCGTAGGGRCCGAASGAKGCGCGGCASAGCGGYACCTGGTTGGCGATCGCGGCGCCGTCGACCATCCAGCCGATGGCTCCCATGTCCGCCCAGGTGCGGGCCGGRTAGTTGAAGATGGASGAGTACTTGGCCTTGCCGTCCATCAGGTCCTGCATCATCGCATCACGCGGCTGGCCGAGGGTCTCSGCSGCGGAGTASAGGTAGAGGCCGTGGCCTGCCTCGTCCTGGACCTTGGCCATGAGGATGGCCTTGCGCTTCAGGCTCGGGGCGCGGGAGATCCAGTTGGCCTCCGGCTGCATGCCGATGATCTCCGAGTGGGCGTGCTGGGAGATCTGGCGGAGGAGCGTTTTGCGGTAGGCCGGGGGCATCCAGTCCCGCGGCTCGATCCGGGAATCTTCGGCCATGACCTTGTCGAAGTAGGCCTGGCCCTCGGCGTCGCGCCGGGCCGCGTTCTCGGGGCTCGGTTCGTGCCGTTCCGGCGATGGCTCGGCGGGCACTGACTGCAGGGTCTGCGATGCCATGGTTGCTCCTAGTGAATTTCCGATAAATAATTACCGACCGTTCGTTCAGGATATGCGGAAGGCCCGAGATGCGTCAAGGACGGTTCCAAGACCACCGTCCCCGCCTAGGGTGATGTGGCCAGCCGGCCGGCGGCCTCCTGCTGGATCCGGGCGGCCCGGGTGGAAAAGTCGGCGATCGTGCGCAGCTGATCGTCGCTGTACCCCTCGAGGAGCGCCGCCAGTGCGCCCATGAAGTCCACAAAGTACGGTGCCGCCGCGGCCGCCTGGTCACCCACGAGCTCGATCAGGACCTTGCGCTTGTCCGCCCCGTGCCGGACCCGGCGCGCGATGCCCTTGCTCTCCAGCCGCTGCATCAGGCCGGTCACTGATGCCGGCGCGAGCCCGGAATGCTCACCGAACTCACCGGCTGTCATGGGGCCGAACCGCATAAGGATGTCGATCGCCTTGCTTTCCGTGGCGGAAAGTCCGCGCAGTTCGGACAGCACGGTGTGGAACATGACAGCCGCCGTCGACAACTCCCGGCCCGACTCGTACACCGCGGCCAACAGGGCTTCTCGCTGCTCACTTTCCATGCCCCGAGGCTAGCAAAACTATTTCGCCTGACCGAAGGGATTGACCGTCGGTGTTCAAGGAATTATATTTCTTTCATCCGAACGAAATAAATTTCCTGAGAGGGATCGCCATGTTGAATTGCCTGGTCATCGGCTCCGGCATCTCCGGGCTCGCCACCGCCCTGGCCCTGCAGAAAGCAGGACATGCAGCCACGGTCTACGAGGCCTACCCCGAACCGTCCGACGGCGTGGGCGGATTCCTTACGCTCGCCGTCAACGGTTTCGACGCCCTGGACACACTCGGGCTCAAGGACGCGGCCCGCCGCCTGGGCTTCAGCACGCCCGGTATGGCGATGTATCTCGGCAGCTCCGGCAGGCACCTCATTGACTTCGACTACGGCGGCACGCTGGCAGATGGAACCACCGCCCGCACCATGACCCGCGCGGAGCTCTACACCCTGCTCCGCAACGAGGCGCTGGAGCGGGGCGCCCGGATCGAGTACGGCAGGCGCCTGCAGTCGGTTGAGGAACGGCCCGACGACGTGAGCGCCCGTTTCGAGAACGGCACCTCCACTTCCGGCCACCTCCTGGTCGGCGCCGACGGACTGCGTTCCGCTGTCCGGCCGCTCATTGAGCCTTCCTCCCCGCAGCCCAGGAGCATTCCCCTGCTCAATACCGGCGGAATCGTGCCCGCCGGCCTCGGTCCAACGCTGGACGTTCAGCCGGGCCGGATGAAGATGGTCTTCGGCAAGCGCTGCTTCTACTGCTACATGCCGGACCCGGACGGCAGGATCTGGTGGTTCGCCAACCCGCTGCAGCGCTCCTCCGGCAGTCCTGCCGAGCTGAATGCTCCGGCACTGAAGGCATGGCTGATGGGCCTTGCGGCCGGGGACCGCACGCCGATGGCGCAGATTATTGAAGCCACGGAGGACATCATCGCGCCGTATATGACCTATGACTTTCCCACCATTCCGCGCTGGCACCGGGACCGCATGGTCCTGGTGGGCGATGCCGCCCACGCGGCATCGCCGTCGTCGGGCCAGGGCGCCTCCATGGCAATCGAGGATGCCGTCACGCTGGGCCGCGGCCTCCTGGGCGCCACGGCGGAAGACGACATTGCCCCGGCCCTGGCCCGCTMCGAGGCGGAGCGCCGCGGCAGGGCCGAGGCGGTAGTCGAATGGGGGCGCCGGAATGCGGCACCGAAGATCAGGGGYCAGTTCCAGAGGGTCTTCCAGGACGTGGCGCTCAGAATTGTCTTCCGCTCGCTCTCGCGCGGCTCGGCCGACAGCTTCGACTGGGTCTACGGCCACCACATTGCATGGGGCCCCTCGCACGGCGAAGCAGTCGCACAGTCCAAGTGATCCGGCAGGGCCCGACAGGCGGCCGGGAAATTCCTGGCGGGCCGCCCCGTCCCGGCGTAGGTTGGGGCAGGAGCCAGGGCAGGACGTTCGAGCCGGATGAAAGYRGACCCCGTGGACGCGACCGCACAGATACTGCAGCACTACGAGTCAATCCGCACGGAACAGGAGGACTTCTACARGGACCTTCACCAAAACCCCGAGCTCTCCCACCAGGAACACCGCACTGCCGCCAAGGTGKCGCGCAGCATTAGTTCCTACGGCTTCCAGATGCAGCCCGGGATCGGAGGAACGGGAGTCGCGGCGGTGCTGCAGAACGGCGACGGGCCAACGGTCCTGCTTCGTGCGGACATGGACGCGCTGCCCCTGCGGGAACGGACCGGCGCCGACTACGCCAGCACCGTCACAGCCGAGGACCAGGGCGGGGACCGCGTGCCGGTCATGCATGCCTGCGGACACGACATTCACGTCGCATGCCTGCTGGGCGCCGCCCGGCTGCTCGCCGATCATCGGGACCGGTGGCGCGGCACGCTSGTGGCCCTGTTCCAGCCGGCGGAGGAGACCGGYGACGGAGCCCGCGGCATGCTCGCCGACGCCCTCCTTGACCGCATCCCCGCGCCCGACGTCGCCCTCGCCCAGCACGTGCTGCCCGGCGCCGCGGGCCACGTCGCCACCCGGAGCGGCCCGGTCCTGTCCAGCGCCGACAGCATCCGCATCACGGTCCACGGCCGCGGCGGCCACGGCTCGACGCCGCAGAACACSGTKGACCCMGTGGTCCTGGCCGCCGTRATCGTCGTTCGACTGCAGACCATCATTTCCCGCGAAGTCCCGCCTACGGARCCCGCCGTCCTCACCGTGGGAAGTCTTCACGCCGGAACCAAAAGCAACATCATCCCCGATGCGGCAGTGATGGAACTGAACCTGCGCACCTACACCGAGGCCACAAGGCAGCGGATTCTCGACTCTGTCCGGCGCATTGTCCAGGCCGAGTGCGCCGCCAGCGGCTCCCCCAAGGAACCGGAATTCGAGATCTTCGACAGTTTCCCGCTCACCGTCAACGACGACGCGGCAACAACGCGCGTCGCCGGGGCGTTCAGCGCCTATTTCGGCGASCGTGCCGGCAGCCTGGAGCTCCAGACCGCCAGCGAGGACTTCAGCGATATTCCGCGGGCCGGCAACATTCCCTACACCTACTGGGGCATCGGCGGAACGGACCCGGAAACCTACCGCGCCGCCRTACGGGCCGGCCGCGTGCAGGAGGACATTCCGGCGAACCACTCGCCGATGTTCCTGCCCGTCCTCCAGCCCACCCTCCAGACCGGAACCGAAGCCCTCGTCGCCGCAGCCCTCGCCTGGCTGCGCCCSGACMATTCRCCSCAGGACACCACGTCCTGAAGATTGCCGCGCCTCCTATACCTAGAGCTGCTAGGCCTGATACCCTTCAGCTCTAGGTATAGGAGGCGCGGTGCGCATTGACAAGGACCTGGTCGCCGCTTCGGCCACACCTCTGGTGCTGGGCATTTTGGCCGAGGGCGACCTGTACGGCTACGCAATCCTCAAGCGGGTCGCTGAGCTCTCGGGCGGCGGCATGCAGTGGACCGACGGGATGCTCTACCCGCTGCTGCACCGGCTCGAGCGGCTCGGTTACGTATCCTCGCTGTGGGGTACATCCGAGGCCGGGCGCCGGCGCAAGCACTACACCATCACGCCGGCGGGCCGGGAYGCCCTKGCCGACCGCCAGGAGCAGTGGACCGTCGTCGCGGACGCGCTGCGCCARGTGTGGCAGACCGCTCAGGGACCMGCGGCCCCGGCTGAGGGATGGGCGTGATGGCGCCGCACGCTGAGCTGGAGGCCCAGATCGACCGGTGGCGCGGWTACGTCCAGCGCAACCGGGCGATCTCCCCCGCCGACGTCGACGAGCTGGAGGACCACCTGCGCGAGCAGATCGCCGACCGGCAGGCGACCGGCCTCGATGACGAGGAGGCCTTCCTCGTGGCCATCAAGCGGCTGGGCAACCTGGACGCYGTCTCACGCGAGTTTGCCCGCGAGCACTCCGAGCGGCTGTGGAAGCAGCTCGTCCTGGTGCCGGAGGGYKCCGAGGACGCCAACACTTCCCGATGGCGCGAGCTGGCCGTCGTCCTCGCGCTCGCCGTCGGGKCCGGAGTGGCGGTCAAGGCCGGYACTGCCTGGATCGAGGACGGCGCSGCCCTGWTGCGCMATCTGGGCCTGCTCGTTTTCCCCTTCGTAGCGGCGTAYTTCGCGTGGAAGCGGCGTTTCACCGGCGCGGTTGCGGCGGCCCTGATCATCCCGTTTGCCGCCCTTGCGCTGGTGCTCAACCTCTACCCGTTCGCCCCGGACGGTGCCACCGGGATGCTCGCCGCCCTGCACGCCCCGGTCATCCTGTGGGTACTGACCGGTATGGCCTATGTCGGTGGGAGATGGCGGTCCGACAAGMGGCGCATGGATTTTGTCCGGTTTACCGGCGAGCTCGCGATCTACTWCACRCTGCTGGCKCTCGGCGGCGCAGTCCTGATCGCGCTCACCCTCGCGACGCTCCGGGTTGTTGGAACCGATTTCCAGCCGGTCCTGGACGGTTGGGTCCTGCCGTTCGCCGTGCCCGGCGCCCTCGTGGTCGCCACCTGGCTGGTCGAAGCCAAGCAGCAGGTGGTGGAAAATATTGCGCCSGTCCTCACCCGCGTGTTCACGCCGCTGACCGTTGCSATGCTGCTGGTCCTTCTGGCCGTGCTTGCCACCGCGGGCGGGTTCGCCGGGATCGACCGCAACCTGCTGATCCTCATGGACGCGATCCTCGTGCTGGTCCTCTSCCTGCTGCTCTACTCGATTTCCGCCCGCGACCCGCTCGCCCCGCCCGGATTGTTCGATGCTGTGCAGTTGGCCCTGGTCATCGCGGCCCTTGCGGTCGACGCCGTGRTGCTGACCGCAATGCTGACCCGCATCGCCGAGTTCGGCTTCAGCCCCAATAAGATCGCCGCGCTCGGGCTGAACCTGCTGTTGCTGGTGCACTTGTTGCGTGCGGCCTGGCTCGCCGTCGGATTCCTGCGCGGGCRCCGTCCCTTCGCCGCGGTCGAGCGCTGGCAAACACGCTACCTGCCGGTCTACGGCGTCTGGGCAACAGTTGTGGTGGTGACCTTCCCGCCCCTTTTCGGCTTCGTCTAGTCGATCGTCGCTGTCAGCGGCGGTCCCCGAAGTCCACAATGTCGACGTCGAGCGGAATCTCGGCGCTGCGCGGGCTCGGGTTCGGGAGCAGCCCCTCGTTCCATGTGCCCTCCAGCGTCGTGGCAGCCGCCCACCGCTGCGCGTCCATGCGGCCTTGGAGCCTGAAGCGGTCGACGACGAACGGCAGTCCGTCCGAGCCGAGCACCGATCTGCCTTCCGTGATCTGGAAGTGCAGGTGCGGCGCGGAGGTGTTACCGGTGTTGCCGATCCTGCCGAGCGTCTGGCCAGGCAGAACATTCCCGCCCACCCCGACGGCCACCGAGCCCTTCTGCATGTGGGCGTACGTGGCGTACCGGCCATCGCTGTGGCGTACCGTGACGTGGTTTCCAAGGACGTTTCCGAGTGTGATCGTGCCGGGATCGGGCAGCCGGCCCGGGACCTGGTCGTCGAGGGTATTCAGCGCGTCCACCACGGTGCCGGCCGCAACAGCAACGATGTCCGCACCATATGCGGTGTAGCTGCSCACATCGGCCGGGTCGCCGTTGACCAGCCGGCCTTGGCTGTCGAGGCGGATCCRGYCGATGGCAAAGCGCTGCGCGGCGTGCAGGGCTCCGTTGATCGGCAGCACCGTGGCACGGTGCACGCCGTCGGTGGAGCAGCAGCCATTCCCGGCCACCCAGCCCCCGCCGACCAGTGGGGGCCCGACCTCGGTGGCGCCGCCGTCGACCGGGAAGGGCGCAGCAGTGTAGGCAGTTGGAGCAGAAGCGCTGCCGCCGTCGACCGGTGCCGTGAGGACATGGAGGCGGTGCACCAGCGCGCCCGGAACGTCCGCGCGCCGGTCGAAGTCGAGTTCAATGAGCACCAGGCGCGCTCCGTTCGGCTCGAGCGCCAGGTTCGTCGTGGGCCTCGAGCCCAGCGTCCGCAACCGGTGCTGGAGGTCAGCTCCCGAATATGCCTCGACAATCCGGCTCCCGTTGGCGGCGTCGACGACGTCGATGCCCGCCAGGGTGGCTGGCTGCGGCCGGACGTTCGTCAGTTGAAGCTCGTAGACCACGTGCCACCGCTCGTCGGTTCCAAGCACCGCCGTGCTCGAGGAGCCCAGGGTGGTGGCCGTAATCGGTGAGAATTCGTCGGCAGCGGCGGACGGGACCTCGAGCGACTTCGAGTCCGGACCATGTTGCGTCTCTGGAGTGGCTGGCCGGTCGGATCCAGAGGAGACCAGAAGGAGAACGACCGCCAGTGCGACGCCGATCGCCGCCACGAAGGCGATGATTCGGCGCCGGCCGGACGCATCCATGGAGAAAGTTTAGTCCTTAGCGGTGCTGCCGGGGCCTGCCCGGATCTTGCCCATCGACGTCGGGCGCGGCACYAGCACTGGCACTGGCACTGACWATTTTTCGGCCTTTGTCTTGCGCCTGCCCCGACTATCCTCCAGACTGACTACAGATCCGCAGGATATTCCTTCCGCCGATCCAGCCCGCCAGACACTTCGGCCGGCCTGCCGCCCCATCAGAGAATGCCGGGCACCCCCTCTCGAACCACCGCTTCCGCCTCGCCGGCTGCACCGGCCCCGGAAGCCCGCACCGCCGAGAGTCCCGGCACATCCCGCCGAGAAAGAGACCATGATGATCAAGCGCCACTCAGATGTCGTCCTGGAAGTCACCGCCCACGACCCGGACACCGTCGAGAACGACCTGAACGCCGCCGAAGAGATCGCCCGCGAACACGCCATGAAGGATTGCCGCCACGGCATCCTCGTGACCCAGCACGGATACACCACCTACACCGTCGCCGTCAGCAGGGATGTCCCCTACGGGCAGACACTCGAACGGCGCGAAGATCCGGCGGCTCACAGATAGGCACGAGCCCGGGCAACTAAGGGTCACAACATTGCTTGACGACAACCGATGCGGGCGTCACCTGCGGGACGCGTGACATGGATCCTACGCCGCCGCCAGCCGACGGACCCGGGGAACCGCAGCCGTTTCCAGCGGCGCCACGATACTGAGCTGGCATTCTGACTGAAACGGGTCAATGGCTGCCGGCAGGTGGTGCGAGGCCGAGCATTCCCGCAGCTGCTCCATGGCTGCCGGCTCCACGACAGCGTGGCTGACATCCAGGACGAGGTGGAGTCCTTCTTTCAGGTGGTTTGCCCGCTTGACCACCACGTAAAGGGCCTGGAGGCTCTGCGCCGTCACATGTCCCTGTGCTGCTACTTCCGCCTGACCGCAATCGAGGTCAAGCCTGACAAGAACCCGGAGTTTGTGGTTCAAAACGATTCCCCTGTTCGTGCATGTACCGCTTGGCCGCGACGCTGCGGCCGGTTTGGCCGCGACGCTGCGACCGCATCCCAGCCTAGGCAGAGAGTGTGATGCAGGCAACAGTGCGCTTCATATCCGGGAAACCTCGCGTTATGTGCCGGTGTGTTCGCCGAAAAGTGTTGATCGGCGGGCCCGGTGTATTGTAAAGGAGGCCCTACGACGACCTTCCGGCACTTGGCATTTGTCCAGGACGCAACGGAGAGCGACATTGCGGCCCCCCTAACGCCGTGGCGAGGATCTGTGCCACCGGATGCAGGACACGCCAGCGCCGACCATCCCGTCCGTGCTGCGTTTCGCGCCTAAAACCCCGGTGTGGCCAGCCTAAATACTGACACCTAGATACCGGGCAACCAGGCCCGGCCGACGTAGAGGAACTCATGACAAACCCCTTCGACAGCCCAGACGACGTCCGCGGGACGGAATTCCGCGAGCGCCGGCCATCGCGGCCCGTGCAGAAGCGTCGGGGCCGCACGGTGCTGATCGCCGTCGCCGTGGTGGTGGCGCTTGTTGCGGTTGTTGCCGGCGGTTACCTCTTCAACCTCGCGCACACCTTCGACTCCGGTTCCAGCAAGATTGACCAGGCTTTCCCGGACGAGTCCACCCGCCCGAAGAAAACGGGCACGGCGATGAACATCCTGGTGATGGGCAGCGACAGCCGCGGCGCCACCGAGRCSGACTCGGCGGCCGGCACGCCCACGARCCAGCGGGCGGACACGCTGATGCTGATGCACATCCCGGCGGACCGCAAGAACATCTACACCATGTCCATCATGCGTGACCTCTGGGTGGACATCCCCGGRCACGGCGAAGCGAAGATCAACGCGGCGCTGGCCCTGGGCGGCACACCCCTGATGGTGCAGACCGTCGAGTCGATCTTCCAGCAGCGCATCGATCACGTGGCCATGATCGACTTCGAGGGCTTCAAGGGCCTCACGGACGCGCTGGGCGGGGTGAGCGTGAACCTCAAGCTGCCGTTCACCTCGACCGCGCTGCCGGGCCAGTCCTTCGCCCCGGGCCAGCACACCTTCAACGGCACCGAGGCCCTGGCCTTCGTGCGCGAACGCCACGCCTACGCCGACGGCGACTACCAGCGGGTCCGCAACCAGCAGGAGTTCCTCCGGGCCATCATCAAGAAGTCGATCGCCGGCCAGACGCTGAGCAACCCGATCACAATCAACAACATGGTGGGCGCCGTCTCGCCGTTCGTCACGGTCGACAAGACCCTGGACTCGGGAGCCGTGGCAGGGCTGGCGCTCGAACTCAAGGACATCCGGGCGCAGAACACGCTGATGTTCACGCTGCCGACCGGCGGGATCGGAACGTCCACGGACGGCCAGTCGATCGTGCTGACCGACCCCGCCGCAATCCAGGCCATCTCCGCAGCCATGGCCTCGGACTCCCTCGGCGAGTACGTCGCGGCGAACAAGTTCGAGAACGGGAACTGATTCCCGCCACGTGTGCGCCCCGGAGCGGGCCCTTGGACCCATCCTCCGGGGCGGGCAGTGGTGGTAGCGTCCGTTCATGGGGAACGCTCCGGAGCCAGCAGCCGCGGCTTCCGCGGCGTCCCCGCCCCCTCCCCCGGCTCCTGCGCACGGCCGTCGACGTCGCATAATCCTGTTCCTGGCGGCGCTGCTCGCCGTCGCTGTCGCCGTCGGGGCCTCGGCCTATGTCCTCTCCCGGCCGCGGCCCGCGGACCCAGTACCGGCGGGAACCGCCGCCCCGGCTGCCGCGCCCGCGGCGGCGGCCAGCCACGCGCCGTCGACTGCACCCACGCCCTCGACGCCGCCCAGCCCCACTCCCACGCCGGAACCACCCGCCGTCGCGCTTAACATCCTGCTGGTCGGCAGCGACAGCCGGGACAACCAGCGTGCGGCGGCGGCCGCCGGGAGCGTCTCCGACCAGCGTGCGGACGCCCTGGTGCTGATCCACCTCCCTGCGGACCGGCAAAGCGTCTATGGCATCTCGATCATGCGGGACCTGTGGGTGGACATCCCCGGCCACGGCCAGGCGAAGATCAACTCGGCTCTGTCCCTCGGCGGCCTGCCGCTGATGGCGCAGACGGTGGGCGCGCTCCTGGGCCAGCGCATCGACCACACGGTGATGCTCGATTTTCAGGGGTTCGCGGCTCTGACCGACGCGCTCGGCGGAGTCGACGTCGACATCAAGCAGCCGTTCACCGGCACGGTGGATGACAGGGTGCATTTTCCGGCGGGCGTCCACCGGCTCAACGGGGTGCAGGCCCTGGCCTTCGTCCGCGAGCGCCACGCCTTCGCCGACGGCGACTACCAGCGGGTCCGGAACCAGCAGACCTTCCTGAAAGCCGTCATCGCCAAGCTGTCCTCCGAAGGCGCGCTGGCGGACCACGCCACCGTCCGGAAACTCGTCACCACGGTGCTGCCGCACGTGACACTGGACGCGAGCTTCACCCTGGCGTCGCTGGAAAACCTCGCCCTCAGCCTCCGCAGCACAGCCCCCGGCCGCGGCGCCTTCTTCACACTGCCGACCGCCGGCACCGGGTTCAGCCGGGACGGCCAGTCGATTGTCCTGCAGGCCCCGGCCGCAACCGCCGCGGTCTCCGCCGCGCTGGGCTCGGGAACGCTCGCCGGGTACGTGGCGGCCAACAATCTGCAGAACGGCAATTGAGGCGCCGCTTTTGGGTAGATTGGGTCCATGACCCAGACTCCCGCGCAGCCCTCCCCGCAGCCCCCCGTCGCCCGGAAAGTTCCCTCGGTGCGCACCCACCACGGCGACGCGTTCGAGGACAACTACGAATGGCTGCGGGACAAGGAATCCGCGGAGGTCGTGGACCTGCTCAAGGCGGAGAACACCTACCAGGAGGCCGTGACCGCGCACCAGGAAACGCTGCGCGAGTCCATCTTCCAGGAAATCAAGGGCCGCACGCAGGAAACAGACCTCTCCGTCCCGAACCGCAAGGACGGCTGGTGGTACTACACCCGATCGGTCGAGGGCAAGGAGTACGGCATCCACTGCCGCGTCCGCGGCCAGGAAACCGCGGACCGCGTCGCGGACTGGACTCCCCCGGCCGTCGAGGCCGGCGTCGCCATCCCCGGCGAGGAGGTCTTGCTCGATGGCAACCTCGAGGCCGAGGGCAAGCCGTTCTTCGCCGTGGGCGGGGCCGCCACGACCATCGACGGCACGCTCTACGCCTACGCCGTGGACAACGCCGGCGACGAGCGCTTCACGCTCCGCATCAAAGACCTGCGCACCGGCGAACTGCTCCCGGACGTGATCGAGAACGTTTTCTACGGCATCTCCTTCTCCCCCGACGGCAGCCGGATCTTCTACACCGTGGTGGACGACTCTTGGCGCCCGTACCAGGTGAAGTCCCATGTGTTGGGCACACCCGTCAGCGAGGACGGGGTCATCTTCCAGGAGGACGACGTCGCCATGTGGCTCGGCTTCGAGCTCTCGGCCGACCGGCGCCATCTGGTGCTCAGCATCGGCTGCTCTGAGTTCAGCGAAACCCGCCTGCTGCGCTTCGATGACCCCGACGCCGGCCTGCGCACCGTGATCTCCCGCGATGAGCGCATCCTGTACGAGGCCGAACCGTTCCTGCTGGCGGACGCCGAGGGCACTGGCTCTATCGCTGGCCGGGAACGGGTCCTGCTGACCCACAACAAGGACGCCATCAATTCCATGGTCTCGCTGGTGGACCCGGCCGAACTCGACAAGCCGATCGCCGAGCAGCACTGGGACACCGTCATCGCCCATTCCGACCAGGTCCGGGTCAACGGCGCCGGAGTCACCTCCACCCACGCGGTGGTCTCCATCCGCAAGGACACCATCGAACGCGTCCAGGTCCTGCCCCTGGCCGGCCTCGGCACCGCGGAGCAAGGCGCCGCAGTGGAACCCGCGTTCGACGAGGAGCTCTACACTGCCGGCGTCGCGGGCTCCGACTACGAGGCCCCGGTAATCCGGATGGGCTACACCTCCTACTTCACCCCGTCCCGGGTCTACGACTTYGTGCTSCCCACCCCGGAACGTCCGGCCGGTGAACTCCTGCTGCGCAAGGAGAGCCCGGTGCTGGGCGGCTACTCGCCGTCGGACTACGTCGCCACCCGGGAGTGGGCCACCGCCGCGGACGGCACGAAGGTTCCGCTCTCAGTGCTGCGGCACGCCTCCGTCCGGCAGGATTCGACGGCGGCCGGCCTGGTGTACGGGTACGGCTCCTACGAGATGAGCATGGATCCGGGCTTCGGGATCCCCCGGCTGTCCCTGCTGGACCGCGGCATCGTGTTCGTGATCGCCCACATCCGCGGCGGCGGCGAGCTGGGCCGGCACTGGTACGACGACGGCAAGAAACTGCACAAGAAGAACACCTTCACCGACTTCATCGCGGCCACGGACTGGCTCGCGGGATCCGGCTGGGTGGCCCCGGACCGGATCGCGGCCATGGGCGGCTCCGCCGGCGGCCTGCTGATGGGCGCCGTCGCCAACCTGGCACCGGAAAAGTACGCGGCAATTGTTGCGGCCGTTCCGTTCGTGGACGCGCTGACCACCATCCTGGACCCCGAACTGCCGCTCTCCGCACTGGAGTGGGAGGAGTGGGGCAACCCGATCACGGACCCTGAGGTCTATGCGTACATGAAGTCCTACACGCCGTACGAGAACGTCCGTGCCGTGGCCTATCCGAAGATCGCCGCGGTCACCAGCTTCAACGACACCCGGGTGCTCTATGTGGAGCCGGCCAAATGGGTGCAGCGGCTGCGCGAGGTGAACACCGGCAGCGACCCGATCGTCCTGAAGATCGAGATGGAGGGCGGCCACGGCGGCGCCTCGGGCCGTTACGTGCAGTGGCGTGAACGGGCCTGGGACTACGCGTTCGTCGCCGATTCCGTGGGCGCCACCGAGCTGCTGCCCGGAGCCGGGCTGAAGTAAAACGGTTCCCTGTCCTCGTCCGGTCCTCACGGCGCACAATGGTGGCCTGTTTCCCGACGAGGGCCTGGTGTAGCCTGTGGCGACCGGATCGATGACCATGGGGGCACCATTGACTGAGAACATACCGCCGGTCCCGCCGGCACCACCGGCACCGCAGAACCCAGTCCAGCCACCGGCGGGGTATGGGCAGCCGGCGCCGCAGCCTTACGCACCGCCTTACGCACCGCCAGGGTACGGTCAGCAGCCGGCGCCGCAGCCATTTGCCCCGCCTTATGCACCGCCAGGGTACGGTCAGCAGCCGAACCACCAGCAGATGCAGTACGTTCCCTACCCGTCCGCACAGCAGTTCACGCCGGCAGGCCAATGGGTTCCTGCCGGCCCCACGGAGCCCAGGTCCTCCGACTACCGGGTCGCCTCGAGTATTGTGGCGATCGTGTTGGGAGTCTGGCTCTTCATGCTGTTCCTCACCGGCATCTCAGTTGGGGCCGGCTTCGCTCCTTTCCTATTCCTGATGGCCGCGATCGGCACGCTCGCCTCCGCTATCTTGCTCCTGGTCAAGCGGCGCGAACGGCTCCGCGCGGCGCCCGTCTTGCTGCTGGGCTGGAGCTCATGCGCACTCATGGTGTCTTTCATCGTCGCCTTTGGCTTTGGGGTCTACAGCGCCACATTCATTGCGCCCTTGCTGGCGACGACGGTCATCATCGTCATAGGGATCGGGTTGTCCAGGGAGAAGCGGGGTCCTGGCCTACGGTGATCCCGAAGCGATGAGCTGCGGCGATGACGCCCACCGAACTGCTGCCGGGAGCCCGCTGAAGTAGCGCGCGGGCGCGCCGGGTCGCCGGGTCGCCGGGTGGCCGGGTGGCTCGCCCGTTCACCCATTCGCCTCACCGATTCGACAGGGATGGCCGCTATGAGACCCTCTTGGCGGCCAAGTTTGTCGAATCGGTGCGGACGCGGCTTCGAGGCGGGAGGGGGGCGGACGCGGTGTGGCGGCGCATCCCGGATCATCTGGGAGCCCTCTACCGAAAAATTGGTCATCATGCTTACTATTTACTGGCATGATGGGCATTCGACGTGGAACCCGTCCGCTGGGGGCGGGGCGTTTGAAGGCTTTTACCGGGCACAGGGTGCCGGAGATGGAGTTTATTGTGGGCGTTGAGCAGGGAATGACCCCGTTGACCGATGATGAGCTGATGGCGCAGGGCGGCACGGCCCTCCCGGACAAGGAGGTCGCCTCCGTCCTGGACCTGAACGCAGACCTGAACCTGGGCATCAGCGCCGCCGCGCCGATCGACCTCGGCATCGCGGCCAACGCCAACGTTGCTGCCCCGATTGACGCGGCTGCGTCGGCAAACGTTCTCTCCTTTGGGTCCGAATCACAGGCGCTCGCCGATCAGGGGACCATCATCAACCAGGGCGTCACTGGAGACGCCACAGCAGATTCCACCCAGGACAGTGTCATTGACCAGGGCACCGGCACGGATGCCGCAGCTGCATCGGATCCCGGCGCAGCGTCCACCGCCGCGCCCGCCGCCGCGGGTACGGCCCCGGCTTCCGGCCCCCTTACCGACGGCGGCATCCTGCCCGGCGGCACGGCCCCGGACCTGGGCGGCGCGCTGCCCACCGATGCAGCCGGTGCTGCCGCCGGAGCCGGCGCCCTGAACGGCAACCTGCTCAACGTCGACGTGAACCTGGACGCCAATGCGGGCATCGCCGCGCCCATCAACGGTGCGGTGGCCGCCAACGCCAACGTGGCTGCACCGATCGACGCCGCCGTCGGCGCCAACATCGGCTCAATCGACAGCAACGCGTTCGCCGTCGCCCACCAGGATGCCATCATCAACCAGGACATCCATGGCGATGCCACGGCGTCGGCTGACCAGCAGTCCGGCCTGAAGCAGTAACACCCAGATGATCAGTGCGCACGGAGGGCCGTCCGGGCAGGACGGCCCTCCGGTCCCGCCCGCCGCCAGCGGAGTCGGCACAGCCGCCGAAGCTGCCGGCCCGGCGTCGAACGTTGCCGTCAGYATTCACGACGTTCCGGTGCAGGACGTTCCGGTGCTGGCCACCGGCGTCCAGCTGATCGGCGAGGCGAAGGGATCCGGCTACAAGGAGCCGCCGTCCCTGGTGCGCCGCGCCGACGGCCAGACCATCCAGCTCACCCGGCTGCTGTACCTGGTGCTTGAGGCGATCGACGGCCGGCGGGGCGCCGAAGAAATCGCCGGGCATGTGAGCAACAGCTTCGGACGGCTGGTAAGTGCCGGGAACGTCAGGACGCTGATCAGCTCCCAGCTGCTCCCCCTGGGCCTTCTGCGGCTGGCGGACGGGTCCGAGCCCGCGGTGAAGAAATCGAATCCGCTGCTGGGGATGCGTTTCCGCTACTCGGTGACCGATCCGGACCGTACCCGGAAGCTCACGGCGCCGTTCGCCAGGTTGTTCAACCCCTTGATTGTGGTGGCTGTGACCGCCGCGTTCCTGGCCACGTGCTGGTGGGTTTTGATGGTCAAGGGGTTGGCCTCCGCCACGCATGAAGCGTTCGCCAACCCCGGACTGGTGCTTCTGATCCTGCTGGTCACGGTGCTCTCGGCCGGGTTCCATGAGTTCGGCCACGCCGCCGCCGCCCGTCGCGGCGGAGCCACACCCGGCGCGATGGGCACCGGCCTGTACCTGATGTGGCCGGCCTTCTACACCGATGTCACCGATTCCTACCGGCTGGGGCGGGGCGGCCGCCTGCGCACCGATCTTGGCGGGCTGTACTTCAACGCGATCGTGGCCGTCGCGATCATGGGCATCTGGTGGGCCACCGGCTTCGATGCACTGCTGCTGGTGGTGGTTACCCAGATCCTGCAGATGGTCCGGCAGTTGATGCCGCTGGTCCGGTTTGACGGCTATCACATCCTGGCCGACGCCACCGGTGTCCCGGACCTGTTCCAGCGCATCAAACCCACCCTGCTGGCACTGGTGCCCTGGCGAAAGACAGCCCCCGAAGCCAGGCTCCTGAAACCGTGGGCGCGGGCCGTGGTCACCGTTTGGGTGCTGGTCACGGTACCCCTGCTGCTCTTCAGCATGGCCACCATGGTGCTGACCCTGCCGCGCGTGCTGGGCACCGCCTGGGACAACGGCCTCAAGCAGCAGGCCATGCTCTCCCACAGCATTGGCGCCGGCGACTTCGCCGACGCCGCCGTGCGGGTGCTCGCGATCGCCTGTTTGGCACTGCCGGTGCTGGGCGTCTTCTACATTCTGCTGCGCCTGGTCCGCCAGCTGGCCACCGGGCTGTGGCAGAAGACCCGCGGCAAGGCTTTGCAGCGCGCTACCGCAATCGTTGCGGTCGCGGCTGTGGCGGCCGGTCTCGCCTGGGCCTGGTGGCCCGGCGCCGACACTTACCGGCCGATCCAGTCCTACGAGCGCGGCACCCTGGCAGACGCCACGACGGTGGTCTTCCCGGCCGCGTCCACGGCCCGGATGGCAGAGGGCCGGCCGGGACGGACCGTTGCCCTGTGGCCGGAGGGCGCCCGGAAACCCACCCGCGACGAGCCGCAGCTGAGCATGGTCCTGGTGCCCCGGGCGGCCGACACGCCTGGCACGACCGGCGCCGTGGCGCCGACTGCCCCTTCCTGGGTGTTTCCCTTCGACAGGCCAGCCGCCCCCGACGGCGACGGCAACCAGTCCCTCGCGGTCAACACCACCGACGGTTCCGTGGTCTACGACGTTGCCTTCGCCCTGGTCTGGGCGGACGACGGCGGGACCGTGGACACCAGGAATGAGGCCTACGCCTTTGCCAGCTGCGCGGACTGCGCCGCCGTGGCGGTGGGCTTCCAGGTGGTCCTGATCGTGGGCCAAACCAATGTAATCGTCCCGGAAAACCTCTCCGCTTCGGCCAACTACAACTGCCTCCGGTGCCTGACCTACGCCCTGGCCAGCCAACTGGTACTCACCCTCGACGGGCCCCTGAGCAGCGACGGCACGGCCAGGCTCAACGCGCTGTGGCAGGAGATCGCCGCCTACGGCAAGGATCTGCGGAACCAGCCGCTCTCGGAGATCCAGGGCCGGCTCAGCGCGTACAGGGATCAGATCATGGCGCTCATCAAGGCCGATCCCAGCGCCACACCGGCCGGGTCCTCCGGAGCGGGCCCGACACCGGCGGCAACATCCGGCGCCACTCCGGGTGCGTCGTCCGAAGCCACTCCGGGTGCGTCGTCCGGGGCCGCCAGCACCGCCTCCCCCGGCGCCACGCAGGCGCCGTCGCAGGGAGGCAGCGGTGCCACGGGGACTTCCGGCACGACCGCGCCGTCCGACGGCGCCGGGCAGACCGCGCCGGCCGGCGGTACGGCGTCGTCCGGTGAAGGCACCGGCTCGGGCGCCACGACGCCGGCAGGGCAGCCCACGGCACCGGCCGGCTCCACGRCACCGGCCGCGGGGACTGCCACGCCGGTTCCCGCGGCGACCACCCCGCCGGCCCCGGCTCCCTAGCGCGGGGACCCGAACGGCGATCGGGCGCAGATGGCCGGAATAAAGACCTCATTCCGGCCATCTGCGTCACATCGGCGCTACCTCAGATCGGCGTTCCCGCGGCGCCCGCTCTGGGACGCGGGACAGCGGGCCTTCCGTTCACCCCCGGGAATGGTGTACACCGTTTCCGTGGCCCATTCGCCCTTTGGTGTGCCATTTTTCGACCTGCAGTGATTCCAGGCGCAGGCCGGGCCAGGTTGTTGGGGACCGGCCCCCAACAGGGAGAGGCAACACGATGAGACTGACGCTGACGGAGTTCCTCACATTGGACGGCGTGGCGCAGGGCCCCGGATCGCCTGAGGAGGACACCAGCGACGGCTTCTCACAAGGAGGCTGGTTCGTCCCCTACCTGGACGGGGATTTCATCCAGCGGGCGGCGGACTGGCTCGGTGCGGCGGATGCGTTACTGTTCGGCCGCCGGACTTACGTCAACTTCGCGAGGGACTGGCCCAGAATCACAGACCCGGATGATCCGTTCGCCGGGAAGATGAACGGGTTGCCGAAGTATGTGGCCTCGCACAGCCTGGCGGAGGCCGGTTGGGCACCGACGACCATCCTGTCAGGGGATGTCCCCGCACAGGTCGCTGAGTTGAAACGGCAGCCCGGCAGGGAGCTGCAGATCCACGGGAGTGCCCGGCTGGCCCAGTCGCTGCTGGGCACCGGGCTGATCGACGAACTGCGGCTGGTGGTCGCCCCGGTGGTGGTGGGCCACGGCAGGCGGCTGTTTCCGGCGGGCGGCGCCCCGGCGGGCCTGCGCCTGGTCCGCACCGAGGCGACGCCGGGCGGTCTCGCGATTCTTGTGTACGAGTCGGCGGGGCAGCCGACGTACGGGACCTATGACCCGGGTTCCTCCCGCGGCTAAGTCTGTCGAGTCTCCGGGCCGGTGCGGCCGGTTACCGGGCCTTCCATTCGTCCGCGATGAGGGCGTACACCACTTCCGTGGCCCATTCGCCCTTGTAGTGCCACTTGTCCACCTGCCGTGATTCCAGCCGCATCCCGAGCCGTTCACAGAGCGCGGCCGAGGCGGTATTGAGGGCATCGAGCTTGGCGTCGATGCGGTGGAAGCCCAGGTCCTCAAAGCCGAGCTTGAGGATCGCCGCGGCGGCCTCCGCTGCGTACCCTTTTCCGCGCGCCTCCGGGGCCAGGCTCCAGCCGATCTCGGCCTGCCCGCTGCCCTCCAGCCACTTCAGCACCACCTCGCCGAGCAGCCCGGGCGAGTCCGCGGCCTCGATGGCCAGGGCCACCCAGTCGCCCTCCTTCTCGAACTCGAAGTTGGCGTACCGTCCCACGGTTTCCATGGACTTGGTGTAGCTCTTCGCTTCCCCAGGCAGGAAKCGGGCSGTTTCGGGCAGCGAGTGGTAGGCGTGGAAGGCATCGAGGTCSGAGGCTTCGAAGCGCCGCAGCACCAGTCGTTCGGTGCGGAGGGGCAGCGGGGGAAGGGGTTTGGGTTCGGTCATGCCCCCAACGCTACCCATCGATTGCTCCATGCGCGCCGTTTTGGGCCGCCAGAAGGGCCGTTAGGGGGCAACCGATGCCCGGGCGACGACGGCGGCGGTCGCCTCGGCGATGGCCCGCTCCTCGTCGGTGGGGACCACCAGGACGGGCAGGGCCGACGTCGGCGTGGAAATGACCCGGGGTTCCCTGGACCGCTCCCGGTTCAGCCCCGCGTCGAGCTCGACGCCGAGGGCACCGAGCCGCTGCGCCACCAGGGCGCGGAACTGGTGCGAGTTCTCGCCAATCCCGGCCGTGAACACGAGGGCCTTCGCGCCGCCCACGGCCACGTGGTAGCCGCCGATGTACTTCGCGAGCCGGTAGGACGCGACCGCCAGGGCCATCGCCGCTTTGGCGTCCCCCTCCTCGGCGGCCTCCACCACCGAGCGCATGTCGTTGTTCCCGGCCAGGCCCTTGAGCCCGGACTGCCGGTTCAGCATCGAATCCAGGTCCTCGGGAGACCAGCCGGTCCGGCCCAGGAACACCAGGATGGACGGATCGAGGTCGCCGGAACGCGTGCCCATGACCAGACCCTCCAGGGGCGTGAATCCCATGGAGGTGTCGATGGACTGGCCGCCGCGAATCGCCGTGACCGAGGCACCGTTCCCCAGGTGGGCGATCACGGCGTCGAACTCCTCCACCGGAACATCCAGCAGTGCCGCCGCCCGGTGCGAAACGTATTCGTGCGAGGTGCCGTGGAAGCCGTAGCGGCGGATCCCGTGGTTCGTGTAGAGCTCCTCCGGCACCGCATAACGCCAGGCGTGCTCGGGCAGGGTGCGGTGGAAGGCGGTRTCGAACACGGCCACCTGCGGCAGCTCGGGCCACTTCTTCGCGATCGCGCGGATGCCCAGGACGTTGGCGGGGTTGTGCAGCGGCGCGAGSGGGTTCAGCCGTTCAATGGCCCGGGTGATCTCGTTGTTGACCAGCACCGGCTCGGCGAAGCGCTCCCCGCCGTGCACCACCCGGTGGCCCACGGCGTCGAGCACCCGGTCCCCCAGCGCTGCGTGGATGGCCGCGTCCACCTGTTCCAGCGCCTCSGCGTGGTCGCGSGGGCCCTCGGGCTGGCCGTCGCCCTCACCRCCGGTCCCCATGCCGATCTTTTCGACCAGGCCTTCGGTGAGCACGCTGCCGGCCTCGACATCGCGCACCTGGTACTTGAGCGAGGACGAGCCGGAGTTGATGACGAGCACAAGCATGGGGCCTCCTAAGCCTTGGCTTCGACGGGCTGTTCGGATGCCGGCTGGTCCTCCGCCGACTGGGCCTGGATGGCGGTGATGGCCACGGTGTTGACGATGTCCTCCACCGTGCAGCCGCGCGAGAGGTCATTGACCGGTTTGCGCAGGCCCTGCAGCACCGGCCCGACGGCGACAGCACCCGAGGACTGCTGGACTGCCTTGTAGGTGTTGTTGCCGGTGTTCAGGTCCGGGAAGATGAACACGGTCGCCTGCCCGGCCACGGACGAGCCCGGCATCTTGGACGCGGCGATCGCGGCGTCCACGGCGGCGTCGTACTGGATGGGGCCTTCGACGGCGAGGTCCGGCCGGAGTGTCTTCACAACTTCGGTGGCCTGCCGCACTTTGTCCACCGCTTCCCCGGTGCCGGACCCCCCGGTGGAATAGGACAGCATGGCGACCCGCGGCTCCACGCCGAACTGATGGGCCGTCTCGGCCGAGGCCAGCGCGATRTCCGCCAGCTGCTCGGCGTTCGGGTCCGGATTGACCGCACAGTCGCCGTAGACCAGCACCCGGTCCGGCATCAGCATCAGGAACACCGAGGAAACGATTTTCACGCCGTCCCGGGTCTTGACGAACTCCAGGGCCGGCCTGATYGTGTGTGCCGTCGTGTGCGCCGCCCCGGAGACCATGCCGTCCACGACGCCCAGCTGGACCATCATGGTGCCGAAGTAGCTGCCATCGAGCATGACTTCCAATGCCCGGGCCAGGTCCACKCCCTTGTGCGCCCGCAGCTCCGCGTACTTCTSGGCAAACTGCTGGCGCAGCTCCGACGTCGYGGGGTCAACGATGTTSATGCCGGAGAGGTCGATGCCCTGGGTGGACGCCAGCTCCCGGACCGAGGACTCATTGCCCAGGATGGTGAGGTCGCAGACGTCCCGCCGGTGCAGGATYTCGGCGGCCCGMAGGATCCGMAYGTCGTTYCCCTCSGGSAGRACGATGTGCCGGCGCTGCAGCCGGGCCCGCTCRAYGAGGTCGTGCAGGAACCGCAGCGGCGTCATCCGCTCCRGCCGYGGCAGGTGCAGCCGCTCCASCAGCTCSGCYTCGTCCACSCGTTTRGCCCACAGSCCCACGGCSGAGGCCRCCGGTGAGGATGAGCGCCGACGGCACCGGGAACTCCGGCGAGAAGGAGGACGCGAGGCACGCGACCATCACGTCSGCACGGTCGCCGGGGACGATCACCAGGGCGCCGTCGTCGAGCACGTGCAGGAAGTTGGCCACGTTCATGGCCGCCACCTTGATGGMRTGSACGTCGCGTTCCATGTCCGGCCGGCCGGCGACCTGGCGGATCCCGAGTGCCGAGGCCACCTCSCCGGTGGTGGGCCGGGCGATGTCCTCCAGCTCCGGGAAGACGTACACGGGGCGGCCGGACGCGCCGGGCTTCACGGCGGCTGCGATCCCGTCCACGTTCTCCGGGTCGGCMCGGTTCACCATGATCGCCAGGAGGCTGCAGCGTTCCGCMGCCAGTTCCTTGCGGGCAACCTCGACGGCGTCGGCGGCCTCCGCGACCGTGAGCCCCTTCGCGCCCACCACGGCCACGATGGGGGCCGCCAGGTTGTTCGCGAGGCGGGCGTTGAGGTCGAAYTCGACGGCGGCGTCCTGGCCGGTRAGGTCCGTTCCCTCCACGATCACCACGTCGCAGTGGCGGGACATCTCGGCGAAGATCTCCACGCACCGGGAATCGATCTCCGCCCTGTTCCCCTCGGCCAGCAGCGCCCGGACCTCGGCAAACGTCAGGCCGCCGCGGCAGCGCTCGTCRTCGAGGTCGAATCGGGCCTTCATCAGGGCCACCATGGGGTCCGCCGCGGCGTCGTTGCCATGCACCACAGGCTTGAAGAATCCGATCCGGTCCGCGTGCCGGTGCAGGGTGTCCGCCAGGCCCAGCGCTATGAGGGACTTGCCGGAGCCCGGGGTGGTCGCGCTGACGTAGATTCCTTTGGCCATGTGTCCCAGCATACTTACACCCCTTGACAGCGGGCACCCAGATGGGATTACCTAATGAACATTCGGTAAATAAAGCTGGAGGCAACGAGGCATGGCTGAACTGACGGTTTCCGGGGTCACCCACCCCATCCTGAAAGACGACTACGCCTCGGAATGGATGGGCATCGAAGTCCTGGCACTGGACGACGGGCATGCCACGATCCGCATGACGCTGCGGCAGGAAATGCTCAACGGCTTCGGCATGGCCCACGGCGGAATGATCTTCGCCTTCGGTGACACAGCCTTCGCCCTGGCCTGCAACCCGGCCAACCCGCAGCCCGGCGCAGCCGGGATGAACRCAGACACCATCACCGTTGCCGCCGGCGTCGACATCAATTTCCTGAAGCCCGCCTTCCGCGGACAGATGCTGACCGCCGTCGCGAACCGCCGCGCCAGCACCGGACGCAGCGGGCTGTACGACATCCAGATCTATGCCGCCGACCCCGGCGCGGCCACACCCGCGGCACCGCTGTCGGCACCGGCAGGCGCGGCCCCCGCGGCCACCCTCCCGGGCCAGCTCCCCACCGATACCGCCACCGACGCCCCCACGTGGGAACTCATCGCCGAGTTCCGCGGCCGCAGCCGCACCATCTCCAAGAAMTAGAAGCAGGGAACCACAGATGATCCAAGAAACTGCCGCCACCACTGATGCTGTCCTGGACCGCGAGGAAACCATCTCCCGCGACGAGCTCGAGGCGCTCCAGCTCAGCCGCCTGCAGCACACCGTGGCCTAYGCCTATGACCGCGTTCCCCTGTACAAGCGCAAGTTCGACGAGGCCGGCGTCCACCCGACAGACCTGCGGGAACTCTCGGACCTCGCCAAGTTCCCCTTCACCACCAAGGAGGACCTGCGGCTCGAGTACCCCTTCGGCATGTTCGCCGTGCCGCAGCACGAGGTCGCCCGGATCCACGCCAGCTCCGGCACCACCGGCCGCGCCACCGTGGTGGGCTACACCAAGAAGGACCTCGCCGACTGGGCCAAGCTGGTGGCCCGCTCGCTGCGCGCCTCCGGCGTCCGKCCGGGCATGAAGGTCCACAACGCCTACGGCTACGGCCTGTTCACCGGCGGCATGGGCGCCCACGCCGGCGCGGAGGCCCTSGGTTGCACCGTCATCCCGATCTCCGGCGGCCAGACCGARCGCCAGATCACCCTGATCCAGGACTTCAAGCCGGACGCCATCCTGGCCACYCCGACGTACCTGYTGACCATYGCCGACGCGATGATGAAGCAGGGCATCGACCCGGCCTCCACGTCGCTGAAGTACGCGGTCCTGGGCGCCGAGCCGTGGACCGAGGAAATGCGCCACGAGCTCGAAGTGACCATGAACATCAAGGCCTGCGACATCTACGGCCTCTCCGAGGTCATGGGCCCGGGCGTCGCCGGCGAAGCTGTGGAAACGCAGGACGGCAGCCACATCTGGGAGGACCACTTCCGGCCCGAGATCATCGACGCTTTCGACCCCTCGGTTGTGCTGGGCGACGGCGAACCGGGCGAGCTGGTCTTCACCTCGCTCACCAAGGAAGCGCTGCCGATCATCCGGTACCGCACCAAGGACCTCACCCGCCTGCTGCCGGGCACCGCACGCCCCTCGCACCGCCGCATGGGCCGCATCACCGGCCGCAGCGACGACATGATCATCCTGCGCGGCGTGAACCTGTTCCCGTCCCAGATCGAGGAGATCGCCCTGCGCATCCCGGAGCTSAGCCCGCACTTCCAGCTGGAGCTGACCCGGCCCGAGGGCCAGCGGATGGACCAGATGACCGTCAAGATCGAGCGMCGCGACGCCGTCACGGTCGAGGGCGCGGCGGCCGCCGCCAAGGTCCTGCAGCAGCAGATCAAGATCCATGTCGGTTCCTCCTGCGCMGTGGACGTCGTCGACCCSGGCTCGCTGGAGCGGTCCAACGGCAAGCTGCGGCGGATCTACGACATGCGCCCCAAGGGCTGAGTGACCACCTGACCATGAGAAACTAGCGAGTATGCCCACCACAGCACCCACCACCAAGCGCGGCCGTCCCGGCTATGACCAGCAATCGGTCCTGCTGATCGCCGTCGACGTCTTCAACCGCCACGGCTACGACGCCACCTCGATGGGCATCCTCGCCGAGAACCTGGGCATCTCCAAGTCCGCGATCTACCACCACGTGCCGTCCAAGGGCGATCTGCTCAAGCTCGCCCTGGACCACGCCCTCGGCGGTCTTGAGGCCATCCTGGACCGGCCCGAGGCGCAGACCGGCTCGGCCGATGCCCGGCTGGAATTCGTGGTGCGCCAGACCATCTCGGTCCTGGTGGAACGCCTGCCGTTCGTSACGCTGCTGCTGCGGCTGCGCGGAAACACCGAAATCGARCGCAACGCCCTGGAGCGCCGGCGCACCTTCGACCACAAGGTCGCCGCCCTGATCTCCGAGGCCCGGGACGAGGGCTCGCTGCGCCAGGACATCGACCCCCGCACGGTYACRCGCCTGCTKTTCGGCACCATCAACTCGATCGTCGAATGGTACAAGCCCGGCGGTTCGCTCTCCCCGGAGAAGCTGGCCGACGACGTCATCACCATGGCGTTCCACGGCCTCCACGTCCCCGGCTGACCCTGGCCCGYGGCGCCACGGAGTCGCATTGACGCCGCGGCSCCCCGGGTCCACGCTGTGAGGATGGCCACCAGATTATCGAAGGTGCTTATTGGCGCTTTCCCCCACCTGCGCTACGAACCCACTGCCAAAAGGATCCGCGCGAGCCTGGACGGGACCCCCCTCGTCGATACGACACGGGCCTGGCTGGTCTGGGAACCGCACCGGGTCACCCCCATCTTCGCCGTGCCGGAGCAGGAACTCCTGGCGGAACTCGCCCCACCGGCCCTCCCGGCGGCCGCGGTGGAGGAGCACGCCTTCGCCCTCCGGAAAGGCGAGGCACGGACCTCCCTGGACCCCGGAACGAAGTTCGGCAAACACACCTGCGCCGGCGAGGAACTCGACGTCGTTACTGCGACGGCAACGGCCCCCCGGGCAGGCTTCCGGCC